>JAUZPN010000065.1 GCA_030705885.1 Bacillota bacterium
ACTACATCTGTTGCTGAAGGAAAACTTGATATTGCCATGGCTGCTCTTTGTGCTACGGATAAAAGAAAAAAAGTAATGAACTTTACAGATACTTATTATAATGCAGGTCTTTCAGTTATTATTAATAAGCAAACAAGTCCAAAAGCAATAAATGGTATTGATAGTATTAAGAACGGAAAGTATAAAATTGGTGTACAAAAAGGAGATGCAAGTCATTTATACCTTACAGGTTTAAATGTGCCAGCTTCAAGTTTGGAAGTACATGATTCTATTACAACAGTTTTTGAATCATTAGAACAAGGAAAGATAGACTGTATGGTATTTGATGCACCTGGTACTGCTTACTATATTGCTCATAAGAGCGGTTCAAAGCTGCAACTAATTGGGGATCAATTTGCACAGGATCAATCACCATATGCAATTGCACTATCTTTTGATGCCTGCAAGAAAAATCCTAAACTGCTTAGCATTATGAATGCAGCAGTAAAGCAATTAAAAGAAAATGGAAAACTGGATGAAATTGAGAAGAAATGGTGTAAATAAAATTTTTAATTTATACTATTTTTGGTTACAAAGTTCCACTAAATTTCTAAAAAAACTTTTCTCAGCTATTATTTATAAATTAGGTGGAACTAAATGTGACAAGGAAGGTATAATATAAAAGGGGCTTTTTCTAAACATTCACTAAGCTGATAAATACAGATATTTATGCATTAAAAATTATTGGCAGAGTTTGAATTGCTTAGAGAGAGCCTTTATTAATGTTTTATTTTAGTAAATATTGATATTGGTTTTGCCAAGAAAGGAGGAAAAAATGGACTTAAGTTTTTTAAAGGTATTGCTTCCTATGCTGATAAGCGGATTCAAAGTGACACTTGAAATTTCAGTAGTAGGTATTTTAATTGGATTTATTTTAGGGGGTATTACTGGATTTGCACTTCAATGCAAAAATAAAGTTTTAAAAGTTATTGCTAATGTATACATATGGATTATTCGTTCAACTCCATTAATTGTACAAGCCTTATATGTATATTTTGTTATACCAAAACTTACAGGTGTTGATTTTAAGAGCAATGCCGCAGGAATTATAGTTATTTCATTAAATTCAGGTGCATTTATTGCTGAGATAGTTCGAGGTGCTTTAGAAGGAATAGATCCTGGTCAAAAAGAAGCAGGATTGTCACTTGGACTTACACCTTTTCAGACATTACTTCATGTAATTGTTCCACCTGCTTTCCGTTCAATGATGCCTGCACTGTTTAATCAATTTATTATTACAGTTAAGGATACAGCAATACTTTCTGTAATTGTTGTAAATGAAATAACAAAGCAGATTCAAAATTATGCAGCAGTTACTTTTGATACTATAAAGGCTTATACAGCAGGTGCTGTATTTTATATGATTATAATTTCAGTTCTCATTGTCATTCAGAAACAGATTGAAAGGAGGATAAAAGTGTGAGCGGTTTAATTAAAGTAGAAAATTTATCTAAAAATTTCGGCGATTTAGAAGTTCTTAAAGATATTAATATAGAAGTAGCTGAAGGTGAAGTTATATGTATTATTGGTCCTTCTGGTTCTGGTAAAAGTACATTACTTAGATGTATTAATCAACTAGAAATTCAAACAGGAGGCAGCATATATTATAATGATAAGAATATTCATGATAAAAAGCATGATTTAAGAGAATATCGCGAAGAAGTTGGAATGGTGTTTCAGAGGTTTAATTTATTTCCTATGAAGACCGTCCTAAAAAATATTATGCTGGCACCAGTTTTAACAAAGAAGAAATCTAAAGCAGATGCCGAAAAGAAAGCTTTAGAGCTCCTTAAAAAAGTAGGGCTTGAGGAGAAAGCAAATGTTATGCCTTCTACTTTATCTGGAGGTCAGCAGCAGCGTGTTGCTATAGCTAGAGCACTTGCGATGGAACCAAAAGCACTGCTTTTTGATGAACCTACATCAGCACTTGATCCAGAGCTTGTCGGGGATGTTCTTGCAGTAATGCGTGATCTTGCAAAAGAGGGTATGACTATGATAGTTGTAACTCATGAAATGGAATTTGCAAGAGAAGTTTCTGACAGAGTTATTTTTATGGCAGATGGGTATATTGTTGAAGAAGGTAAACCAGAAGATATATTTTCAAATCCTAAAAATCAGCGTACTAAAACCTTCCTTTCAAGAATATTAGGAGATGGTAAGCAATGAAAAAATATTGTGTTACGATTAATAGGCAATTTGGAAGCTTAGGCAGATCTATAGCTAAAGAAGTATCTGAAATACTAGAAATAGAGTATTATGACAGAGATATAGTGGAAACTGCATCTAAAAAGCTGAATCTTCCTGTGTCCACAATAAGTGAACAAGAAGAAACAAGTGTTAGTTCAAGCTTTTTTTACAGAATGTTTCCTTTAGGGGATTCATCAAATGATAAACAGAAAATTATATTTAATACTCAGCGTCAAATCATACTTGATTTAGCAGACAAAGAATCTTGTATTATTGTAGGAAGATGTGCAGATTTTATATTACGTGATCATAAGGAATGCTTAAATATATTTATATATGCACCTAAAAAAGCTCGTCTTGATAATTGTATAAATATATTAAAAATGAAACCAGCTGAAGCTGAAAAAATGATTACAGAAGTAGATAAAGCAAGAGATAATTTTTATAAGTATTATGCTGGATATTCTCATCAAGATATCAATCATAAGCACATTATGATTGACAGTAGTTTACTTGGTGTGCATGGCACAGCAGAAATACTAACTCAAATTATAAAAAAACGATTTGAGCTAGTATAATGAAATCTTAAGTCTATACTATTGTAGGTAACAAGGTTCTAAAAGAAGTTTCTTTCCGCAATTATTTATAAACTAAGTTGAATTAAATGTGATGAGGAAAGTATAGAAAGGAACTATTATATTAATTAGGAGCTTCATGTCAGCTTCTAATTAATATAATGGATTTTATTAAATACCTAAAAATTCTGAAATTATGTTTAAAGTGGACTTTTCTTTTTCTGAATTAACCTTCCATTCTTCTATTGCATTATCAAACACATAACGTATATTTTGATTAGAATTATAGTATTTAAAAACTTCACTACATAGATGGCATTGGTCTACAAAAGTACCTTCTTCAAAAACTACTCCAACTC
Organism: Bacillota bacterium; assembly: GCA_030705885.1. Taxonomy (GTDB): domain Bacteria; phylum Bacillota; class Clostridia; order Clostridiales; family Clostridiaceae; genus JAUZPN01. The sequence goes on from JAUZPN010000065.1 coordinate 3,161, forward strand.
TTTGTAAGTATGGAACAAAATAAGCTGGGCCTTTATTAATAAGTACTTTAAATAATAGTTGGTTTTTAAGTTTGGTATAAATAATTTCTAAAGATTCTTTATATATGTTTCCTAAAAAAAGAGCTTCTGAAAAAGTTGGACAACAACAAGCATAGACATTTCCATCATATCTAACCAATATGTTTCCAACGCCATAACATTTATCTTCAGGAATACCTTTAGTAAATAAAAATAGATCCTTAGGTAAGTTTTTAGCTCTTCCTAAAGGCAGCCCCAAAATTTCTTCCACTGAAAATCTAGCTGCAGGAGTTATATCTGATAATTTTTTTAATAAATCATATGCTCGTTCTTTTCCATTAAAAAGTACAATTTTAAAAGTTGAACTGATTCCTGCTTTATTAGCAGCAGCAAAGGCATTTTTTAAATGATCTATTATAATAAATTTTTTATGAAATTCATCATAACTGTAGGCTATAAGATCTATACCTGCAGTTTTTAACTTTTGCAGCTTATTTAGGGCTTCTTCATAGCTGGTTGCCCAGAAAGCATTTGTAACGCAGCTGATGCTATAAGCTTTATTCTTAGCTGCTCTTTTTACACATTCAAATAAGTCATCAAAATATAAGAAAGGTTCACCTCCTGTGAAACTAACCTTGAAATCCTCATTTTCAGAAATGCTGGCAGCTAAATCTATTAATTCGATAATCTTTTTCAGAGGAATTCTTTCCAATTTGTTTGGAGAAGAATTTTCTATACAGTGGCTGCACTGATAATTGCAGTTATTGCTTATCATTATAGATAGATGCATATTTAAATCCTCCAATCATAATTTTAAAAATTTTATTGAGGCATTTCCATAATAAAAGTAGTACCAATACCTTCTTTACTTTCTACCATTAAAGGTCTACCAAAAATATTTTTAAGTCTCTTATTCACATTTCTTACACCAATACCATATCCATGTATATTATCATCTAATAATCCTTCAAGACGTTCTTTAGACATACCTACACCATCATCTTCTATTTTAATAGTGATCTTTTTGCCTATTTGGGTAATAGTTATTTTTACTGTCCCACCATCTTCCTTTGGCAGGATTCCATGTTTCAAAGCATTTTCCACTATAGGTTGAATTAAAAATGCAGGTATTTTAGCAGAAATATCAGTGGGAATATCAAAAATAACTTTAAGTCTATCACCAAATCTTGCCTTTTCAAGATTTAAATAGGATTTCAAATGTGATATTTCTTCTTTTAAATCTATTAAAGTGCTAGTGTTTTTAAAGCTAAAATGGTTTCTTAGGTAATCAGCCAAGTCTAAAAGAAGATTATAAGCTTTATCTGTATCTTTTTTTGTAAAATACATTATAGTATTAATTACATTGAATATAAAATGTGGTTTGATTTCAGCTTGAAGAACTTCAAGTTCTTTTCTATATAAAAGTTCATTTGTTGTAAAGGTATTTGCATATTTTATACAAAGTAAAATTGATTGAAAAATAAGATAAATAAAAATTCCATTAGTAATACTAAGTAATCCATTTAGTATATGTAAGTCGCATAAAGTGTCATTTATTGCTGATAAAAACATAATTAAGACACCCATGACTATAACCATATAGCCTTGAACCTTTTTTATAATAACCTTCACTGTAACTGTAATTAATATTATGAATACAAGGAAACTGAATATTTCGAAACAATAAACCATCCAATATATAAGTCTGTATGAGAAGAACAAGGCTAATAGATTAAATATCATATCAATGATAATAGCTATATTTTTTAGTAATGGATGAATTTCAAAAGGAAACATTTTATCATAATACATTAATAAAGTAATTAGTGAAAGGCTAAGGATTATAAATGAAATCTTAAAAAATATTTCAGGATTATAACCTGAAAACCAAGAGTATATACTTAATTCTCCAAGAAATAAGCCTCTTAGAAAAATCAGAATACATAATAGACCTAAATAAAGAGAATATTTCTCTTTTCTCCTTATAAGAAATAAGATTATGTAAAAAAGGCCCATAAACAAGGTAATTGCTCCTATATAGTTATCTTTAGTTAAATTGTTTTCACGTAAAGTTTGAATTTGCTTTGGAGTTCCTATATATATTTTATTTAAAATACCGCCTTTACCACCAATAAAATTTGATGCTTGAATAACAATTTGAATATCTTTACAATTTGAATTTTCTGATTCATATGAACCAATTAAAGCTTCAATGCTTGATTTTGAATTAGATGAAGTATCTCCTACAGTACCACAATGTAAAACTTCCTTATTTCCAATCCACATTTTATAGGATGAAAATATAGCACCTACCTTAATTGATATATCTTTAAAATCGTTATTAGAATGAATTATTAATCTATAAGTCGAATATCCATCACCTGTTATTCTGCCATTTTGACTGGTTTCCTGATTCCAATATCCAGGAACTTTTATATAAGAAGTATTAATGTTAAGTTTGTTTTTAAAGTCATCTGGAGTAAGAAGTCTGTTCCAGTAAAATTCCCATTCTCCATCTAAGTTTAAATTTCCATCTTTTTCGAAAGACCAGTTTGTAAGGTCTAATATTCCTTTAGAGATTTTTGGAATATGTTTTGCTTTATTAGATGAAAAATTATTAAATAATAAAATAAAAAGAACTAAACAAAATGCAAAAATAATAATTAAGCCTTTTATTCTTATAGTTTTACGCATTATAGTTTTTATTGCATTATACATGCTTGTCTTACTCCTTTACAATGCAGATAATAATTCTTCTTTTGAAGGTGAACTTATAGTGACTTCTTTCTCGAGCTTTGCATTATTCAACATCATATTTACCTTTGAAGAAAAGGACTTAGGACTAAAACCTTCAGGGATATTCTCCTTTGATAATAAATCCATTGCTATATAAGTTTGAGCAATAAGTTCACTGCAAAATTCAGTATGTATGTCTAATAGGTATGGTTTTTTATTAAAATTTTCAATAATGAATTTTAAACCACTATTTTCTATATCTTTTATTATAGCTGTATCATTGTAAGAAAAATTCTTTTTAAATATATGATTTACTGCATTCATTATTATTCCTATGATATATTCCAATATTAGTTGAGGATTTTTTGGAAATGAGTCATTATGAACCTTTTTAATAAATTGATTTAGTTGGGTTATCATTTTATTTGATCTGTAAGTATCTAATTTACGAACTACAACTAAATAATTGTAATCTTTTAGAAAATTTAAGATATCATCTAAATATACAATTTCTGGACCGTAGTTTTTTGATTTTATTTCTACATCATTAACATTAAGTTTAGGTGTAGAATGCCAAAGCAAAGTTCTATCTCCACATATATTTGAGAGACCTACATCAGCTGGATTCAATATCATTCCAACATGTGACCAAGGTGTATTTTCTGTCAGTTCAATGAATTTGTCGACACGTCCGTCTCCATGAAACAAAACGATATCTCCGGTTTTAAAAGAATCTACAATATTATTACATGTTTTATTTATATATAACATGTTCTCCTCCTTAAAATATTCTTAATTTGTATAAATATTATTTGACATAGTATTTATATAGGTGTTAGAATTATATCACAAATTACATGAATGTACAATTTTTGCGTGTATATTTATATTTTAACTTAACATTATAATCATTTTGAAAGAAGGTGATAAAAATGCTGGCAATTTTAGTGGATGACGAAAACATTGCATTAGATGCCTTAGAAGAAGTTTTAGAGAGTATTTCCAGCATTGATGTTATTGAAAAATATACTTCACCAACACGATTTCTTGAGGAAGTAGCAATAAAAAAGCCTGATCTTGTTTTTTTAGATATACAAATGCCAATAATTAATGGTTTTGATGTTGCAGAAGAAATTATTCAAATGAATATTGATACAATGATTGTATTTGTTACTGCATATGATGAATATGCCATTAAAGCTTTTGAAATAAATGCAATAGACTATATTTTAAAGCCTATTTCACAAGAACGTCTAGAATCTACTGTAAATCGAATTATAAAAAATAATAAAAAAAGGATAAATAATACTAAAACTATTCAAGAAATTAATTATACTAATTTAAAGAAAAATATTAAAAAAGTTACAGTATGGAAAAATGAGCGTATTTTTCTTATTAGTCCTACAGAAATATCATACTGTTTTGCACAAGATGGAGAAATAAATATTATTACCAAGGAAAATGATGTTTATAAGAGCAAATATTCATTAAGTTTTTGGGAAAAAAAGCTTGAACATTATAAGTTTTTGAGGTGTCATAGAAGTTTTCTTGTAAATATTGAAAAAATAGATGAAATTATACCTGATGTAAATAGTACATATTTATTAAAGATAAAGAATTTAAAAGAACAAATACCTGTTAGCAGAAGTTACCTTAAGGTATTTAAAAATTTGCTGGATCTTTAATAACTATAAATATTAATTTTAAGCAGCAATATTAAGAGGACACGGTATTTTTAAGTTACTTATTTTATAAAGAGCAAGGGGGTGTAAGAATGTCTGTTGAAAGTGCAAAAGATTTTTTGAAATATGTTGAAAACAACCCTGAAATAGCTGAAAAACTAAAAAACTTTACCATTGACGAATTAAAACAAGCTGTAAATGAATTAAAATTATCAAGTGTAGCTGAAAATTTAAACAGTGCAAGACCTATATTACCAATATAAGTTTATAATTATACCATTTCTCTATAATTCAATTCTATAGAGAAGTGGTATAATTTTATGTTTTTTAAAATTAATAATTAATATTTCCTAATTCTTAAAGCTTAAGATGCAGATCCCTCCAAACATGAGACTATTGAACCTACAGCGCAAATTATGTCAAATGCACCCAATACAATTCCTGCAGGAATGGTGATTTCAGGATCTTTTGTCTCTTTACAATATAATATTGGTTTAATACAAAGAGGAATTTGATTTATTATACATTCTGCTTTTTTCCAATTATTATAGTAATCATCTTCATTACATGTAGCTGCACATGCTATTCCAAATGACAATCCGATAATGCCTTCAATACAGGATACACCTGGCCCAATAATATCAATCATACGAGTAACCTTTTTACGGTTAGTTAGTGAAAGAGCTATAGTGTCAGTAACTATTGGCAGGAAGTAAGATACCCACTGTGCTGAAATTAAAGCTGTACTTGTAGTGCTTTTAGGGTTAATCCAATTCTTGTAAGGGGTTGATAGACCAACCATAAATAATGATAATGCAGTATTTGCAATGCATATGATTGATGTAAATTTAGAAAATGGATTTTCTTCTTCTGTAGAAGTCAATGCAATAATATCAAGATAAGTATTTAATAATCCCGATGCTCCATATGAAAGTGCTCCAAATACTGCTAGAGTAGTGTCCATACTAGAGGGAGAGCTATTAATTGATAAGGAATCTACACTGTTTGAATCCAGCATAGTTGGTGAAAAACTAAGAGCTTCTTTTTTTATGATATTTTTAAAATTAGAAGAGGTACTCAGCTTTGGCCATGAATTCTTGCTATTAATTATATTATCTACATCATAATCTGTAAAAGGTGACTCATTCTTTATAAGTTTATACATTATTGTTGCAGGAATAGCAAAAGCAAAGGAAACTAAATGTAATATTGAAAGGTCTTCGCCTGTTATTTCTTTAAAGAGGTTTGAAATAATAGGTATATTTATTGCAGCACTTATTGCTTCATTAAATGCATCCAATCCTTTTGATAATAATTTTAAAAGAAAAGTAACGATATCTTTTATACAATCTAAAACAATCATAATTGTATCTTTAAATACCTCAACTACTGTTAATATTCCAAAATTAAATAAATCATGAACATTTTCAATACTAGTTGCCCAATTTTTTATTTTTTCAAAAGAAGTTTTTAAATCATCCATTGGCAATAATTTAGTAAAATTATTTATAAAATCATCAAGTTCACTTGAGATAGAATTAGATGAAGAAATAGATACTCCCCCTGAATTTACAATTTGAGATAGTACATAATTGCATTGAATTTTATTATCAGAGTATAAGTTTTGAATATCATTTCCAGCAAGTATATTTTTATCACTAGAAGCTGATGAACTTCCATTATTAACATAATCATTAAAAGATACATTTTTATCAAATGTTTTTTCAAAGTTATCAAAGGAGGTTTTGACTTGAGATATAATATCATCTATTTTTTTCTCAACAAAGTCAACCGCAGAATTACCTGCAAAATCTGATAATTTATTTATGGTATCTGTTACATAGAAAGAGAACACTTTTTCAGTACGTTTTATATCATTCCAGCTAAATACAAATCCAAGCCAGTCAACAAGATCTTCGAAAAACACACCTATTTTTTCAAAAACATATTCAATTACATCCCATACTTGTTCAGCAAATTTTATTACTGTTTCAACAGCATACTCTAGTCCCTTTATAATGATTTTTATACCGTCTTCTACTTTTTGAAAAATGAAATGAGTTACTTCTAAAAAACCATTTTTTATAGATTCCCATATATCACCAAAGACATCTCCAATTGTATCAATAAATGATCCTTGACAGATGCTGTTAGAATTTGCAGCTAAGCATACAGTTGCTGGATTTAAAAATTTATTATTTACATGATCTTTATCATCAGAAAAAGATGGAGATTCTCCAGTAAGATCTACTGCCCAAGTATAATCATCAGGTAGAGATATGCTATCTATTTTATTTGTAAATGTACTTCCTTTTTCAGTTAAAGTTACTCCGTTCCCAGAAACGGTTAAGTTGCTTGCAGGCTTAGGAGGTAATTGATTCTTTAAATCAAGAAGCTTATTTACGGATTGATATACACCTGTTATGTCAATATTAGGATTGCTAATAAGAGGTTCTGTTTTTGAATAATCATCTGTCTGTTTTTGTGCATTTTTTAAATCATCTAAAGTTAAGTTAGTTATTTTATCTTTCATATCAATATTAGGATCAAGATCAATTGAATTATTAAGAAAATCCGCTTCAAGTCTTATTACTGGAGAAGAAAGGCTATTTACTTTGTTAATAATAGTAAGCTGACCTAGAGCATTAGTTTTAACAATGGTATCTGTGTCATTATCAATAAAATATTTTAAACCATTTATATTTGCTACCATAAGTTCAGAGGCTTTGATAACAAATTCCTTATTTGAAATTGGTTTATTTGAAGAATCTGTAATGGAAATTTCGGAAGTATATGAATTAATTTCAATAGTGTTTCCAAGGTTAGGCACTGAGATACCTTGTGTTTTCCAACGAGTTGTTTCCTTATCCTGAAATACATGATTGAGATTACCGTTTAAATCTACTGAAAACATGTCTATTTGGTCATTTAAAATATATCTATAGCATGTCAATTCTCCTATTTCTTTAAAAATTGGATATGGTGAATTCCATGAATTTGGACTGGTTTCAGACGATAAATAAACATCACCATTATCACTAAGAATCCAAGCTTCTAAACTACCATCACTATATCTTCCATTTATTAATTTTTTTATAGTATGTCCTTTTGAAATTGTACCTATATTTAACATATTGCTTTTTAAGTCATCTGAATCACTTGTTAATTGTTGAGCAGGTTCAATTTTATAAAGAGAATCTTCACCTACAAATAAAATACTTTCACCATTAGAGTTTTTTATTGTACTAATACATGAGGGACTAAAATCAAGAGGAACTTGTCGGTTAAAATAGCTGAAATCAGGTAATGAAGTTATTACAAGTTTTTTTGTGTTATCTCCTACATCTAATAAAGAATATAGTAAAGCATCAACACCGTCTATTTTTTCAATATTTTTTAAATGTCCTATTGAAAAATCAACAACACCTAGTCCATTCAAGGGTACAGGAACTTCTTTCCATAACCAGGTTGCATCATTAAGGTTAGGATTCACAAGATAATTTACCATTTTATTATTTTGAATAGTGGAAATAGCTATTACAACATTACCTTTTTTATCTGTTCCATCAGTAATTCCAGTTATATCAAGGCCGTCTTTATTTCCTCTAAACACCCATCTATTTTTACCAGCAGCAGGAGAAAAGTCTTTTGTAAAATAAACTAACTGGTTATTAGGGTTGCTTGTAGAATAAAATACAGCTGTAAGAACTGTAGAATCAGCACCATCATTAGCTACATATATATGTTTTACATTAATATCATTACCAATTTCACTGCTTAAATCTAGTCTATCCCATCCTGTTTCACTGCCTTCGCTTTTATAAATTGCATATAAATGATTATCAGTGCCTATAGCGAAAAATATAGTATTACCACTACCATCTTTAGCCGTTGCTATTTCTTTATTGTAATCAATAGGACTGCCTGTCTCGTAGCTTTTCATAAATTTTGAAACTACTTGTATTTTAAAATTATTACTATCCATAATAAACCTCCTAAAAATATTATAAAGTTAGTTTTTATAAGTAGTGCTTACAGTTAATGAACCATCATCAAAGAATGATATATCTTTAAAGAATAATTCTGAACCACCTGGTAGAATAAGCCTAGACTTAATTCCTTCTAATGCAGTAGATAAATCATTATTAATATTTAAGCTCCAGTCATTGTTTATCATATTATTAAAAACATCATTGACAAAGCCTAAAGTAATGACACTTATTATGGCATCGGCTATATCAGCTAATATTTTTTCAAATTCACCTAAAGCATTAGGATGAATTGCACTTTGTACATTTTTGTCACTATTGTTTACTGAAACAGATATTTTATTATCACTATCAAAGGTATATGAAATACTACTTATCCATGTAATGGCTCCATCTACATAGCCAATATCGGATCCGCATTTGTCATAAGCTTCTTTTTTAAATGTATAATTAAAGTTTGCAAATAATTGATTTGAATTTACATTAGGATAAATTGTACAATTGGTATATCCTCCATCATTGTTCGGAATAGTTAAAGAAGCAGAATTAGGGCTGGTAAATTGGAAATTATTCACATCTGTTTTAAGGCTGTTAGAAATTTGAACTAAAATTTGATTCATATATAAGGTTTCAGATACTACAAACTTTCCTTGAATATTATCATCATTAACCCAATTATGTTTGAAAATTCCATATCCTGCTCCTGGGATATCTTTGTTTTCAGTTTGAAGTAAATAATTTATACTGCTTCTCTGCAAATGTCCAGCATCTGAAAATACTGAATAGGTAACTCCAGTAGGAACAAATGTTGCATTTGAATCAGGAGCTTTTTTATCATTTACTGCAAATCCAAGAATAAATGGATTATTACTTCCCTGCAGACCACTTATAAAAGCTTTTAAAAGAGTTTTCATAGTATTAATGAAGTCAACATCTTCTTTAAGTTTTGCATCACTGTTAATAATATCATAAGAATCAATCAAATTTGCATCTTCAAAATTTAAGAAAAGATGTTGAATACTAAACATATCATCTGTAAAGTTGCTAAGTTGTTGTTTTACTTCATCAGGAATTGCAACATGGTTTGCTACATCATTTTGAGCAATTTCTGCAAGACTTAAATTAATCAGTAGTGTTACAGTCCAGCCACAAACATCTAAAGATACTTTTTCTGTTTCAATATTTCCATTTTCATCTATAATATAATTTCCATTATCATCTATCTTTATTTTTACATAAGTTAAAGTACCATCTAACAGTGGAAGTAATAATTGTGCTTTACGGCTTGATGCGTCTCCTGTATTAAGATTAATTTGTGGAATACCCAGTGAAGCATTCATTGATATTGGACCTTTGTTAACCTGCCATTTAGCAGGTAGAACTTCTAATGCAGATAAAAGTGTTAATTGATGGTTTATAGTGTCCTCTGAAACTCCAAACACCATGTCAAATCCTTCTAAATTATTTAATTGAACCATAAAAAAATCCTCCTTTAATAATAAAATTTAATTGCTTGCAGAATACTTAGAGATATGTATTATACATATATATCATGAATTTATTTCTGTTTATTATATTTTTAATTTCTTAAAATTAATTTCTAAGTTTCTGTTTGCAACATTAATATATCATTAAGTATCTTAATATGTATTCATTTTAGGATGAAATAACAAATATACGCATTTAAATGCAGTTTTAAAGGTACAATCTGCAAAGTCAAAAATAATTTATAGGATTATATGTTGTATGTAATAATTGACTTTAACATCATATAATGATAATATAATTCCTATAAAATACATAGTAATACTAAATTATTATTGTGGGAGGTAAATAATATGGAGTTTGAAACGTTATTGTTACATGGCGGTATAGATGGAGATAAGCATACTGGGGCAGTAAGTGTACCTATATACCAAACGTCTACCTACAAACAAACTGGGCTTGGAGAAAACAGCGGATATGAATATTCAAGAACAGAAAATCCTACAAGGGAGGCGCTAGAAAAGCTTATAGCTGATTTGGAGAAAGGAACTGCAGGATTTGCATTTGCTTCAGGCATGGCAGCAATTACTGCTGTACTTATGCTTTTTAAGAGTAATGATAAAATACTTATTTCAAATAATATTTATGGTGGTACTTATAGAGTTTTAGATAAAATATTTAATAATTATAATCTTAAGTATGAAAGTATAGATACAAATAGTGAAGAAGAAATAGAAAGAAAAATAGACGAAAATGTAAAGGCTTTATTTATTGAAACTCCAACTAATCCAATGCTTGGTATTGCAGATATTAATAAAATTTCTAATATTGCTAAGAAGCATGGACTACTAACAATAGTTGATAATACTTTTATGACACCATACCTTCAAAACCCTATAGATTTAGGTGCAGATATTGTAATTCATAGTGCAACTAAATATCTTGGAGGACATAGTGACTTGCTAGCAGGACTAGTTGTAGTAAACAGTAAAGAATTAGCTGATAAAATTTATTTTATACAAAAGTCTACAGGAGGTATCTTAAATCCTTCTGACTGCTGGCTTTTAATAAGAGGAATAAAAACTTTATCTGTACGTATGGACAGACATTTGGAAAATGCAGAGTATATAGTAAATGCTCTTTCTAAAAATGAATCAGTTAATAAAATATATTATCCAGGTTTAAGCAGTCATCCAGGGTTTTTGATTAATAAAAAACAATCTAGAGGTGCTGGTGCTGTTATATCTTTTTCTTTAAATGAAGGATATAATGTTAATTTGTTTTTTAAAGCTTTAAAGGTAATAATTCTTGGAGAGAGTTTAGGTGGTGTAGAATCGATAGCAACACATCCTGCAACAATGAGTCATGGCTCTGTTCCTTATGAATTAAGACAAAAAATGGGCATAGTAGACAATTTAATAAGGTTGTCTGTTGGAATAGAGAATAAGAAAGATTTAGTTGAGGATATTGAAAATGCTATAAATTTATCAAAGATATAATATAGAAGTTTTTATTAAATAATATTAAGCAGGATTTCACGAAAAGATGGAGAATAGTATATTCTATAATTCATTTATTTGAAAGGTGGTATAACCATGGAATATAAATATATCTACAGAAAGCATCTTCGTAAACCTGCTAAGTTTTTTTTGATTTTATTATTAATGTTTATCATACCTTATGTAAGTATAACAGTTCCAATAGCATTATCTTCTAATCAACAAAATAAAATATTAATAGCGTTAGGATTTTTGGCTGGAGGTTTTGTTTTTTTAGTTTTTATATCTTTAGAATTTGTATTTATATATTTTGTTATGTACAGAAGATTTAAAAAAATATATGTTAATTTGACAGATGATGGCATCATATATAATAATGCAAAGGGTGAAATAAAAGTTCCATATGAAGATATTAAATATATACAGTTCCCATCAATAAAATATATGGGCGGCTGGATAAAAATTAATCATTCCAGAGGAAGTATAAGGCTTACTGTAGTGCTTGAAAATATTGGTGATATGATAAATAATCTTAAAAATAAACTTGATCAAAAAAATATTATTGGTAAATATGATGAAAGAGCAATATATAATTTTTTTAAAACTGCTAAATACAGCGATCAAAGCTGGGAAAGAATTTATGAGAATGCAAAGTATTTTATTAGTATAGTGATTGGAGCTTTTGTAGTTACAGCTGTGTTTTTAACACTTATTACTAATGTTCCTTTAAAATTCTTAGTCTTTATATGTGCACTTATAGAACTTACAATAGCTTTTATTATTCCAGAGGCGATTTTTGGAAGAAAATTAGCTAAAGAATCATCACAGCAAAGCTTTTATGTTCCTAATAGAGATAAGCAATTTGAAGCTAAAGTTTACAAGTGGACTTTGGGAATATATTTTGTCCTTTTTATTTTTTCAATGATAGTGCTGAAAGTGTTAAGCATGTAATCAATAATATCCTTGGGTACATTAGTAGACCTAAAGTACCCAAGGAAAGATAGATTAGTTATTCGCTTTTCAAGGAAATTACCATATCAATATTCTTAATCTTTTTTGAAAACATTAGATTAACAACAACAGACAAGGATAGTGTAATAATTGAACTTAATAAAACATTTCTTAGAGTTAATATTGTCATCATATCAAAGGTATCTCCCATTGTAGAGACCATTACATTTAAAATCCATCTGCCGCATGGTATTCCTATTAATATTCCTATAGTAGACAGCCATATATTTTGAATCAGCATAATATGCCTTATTTTACTTGATTTGAAGCCTATAACTTTAAGGGTTGCAAGCTCCCTTTCCATTTCAGTAAAGGAT
>JAUZPN010000066.1 GCA_030705885.1 Bacillota bacterium
CCATCCTGTTTAAATATTCTGCAGAGTGCAGCAACTAATATACTCTTTCCAACAGAAGATGCTGTACCCTGTATCATTATTTTAGCCATCAAAAACCACCACCATTATAAAAAATTTATATTATATATTATATACTATGTTTAATCTTAAAGTCCCATTAATATAAAAGATTCTTATCATTATTTATAAAGTACAATTCCTGCTATTGACAATAAAATCATCTAGTAGTATTATTTATTAAACAGTGTTCAATAAATAATTTATGTTCAAAATATTTTACATTGTTTAATATTTTACTATGGGGGTAATAAAAATGATAAAAAAAATATTATTGGGTTTGGGTCTATTTATACTTGTGTTATTTATAGCTATGGTAATTACAGCAAAAATATTCTCATCAACAAATAACCCTAAAGCCAAAAAAGAAGAGATTTTAAAAAGCAATACTCAATCAAGCAAAAAAGCTTTAATTGTATTTCAACCTGGTGTTTCTAATTTTACAGATAAAATAGCTCACCAAATTGCAAAAGGCTTAAATGATGGCGGCTATGAAGTAACTATTGATTATCCAAGTAAAGATCTTAGTAAAAATGTAGATAATTATTCTGTCATAGTCTTTGGTTCTCCTGTGTATGGAGGCAAACCATTATCTATTGTCACAGATTATTCTTCATCATTAACTAATTTGTCCTCAAAAAAAATTGTAGTATATTCAACAGGGGCTGGAAAAAATATGACTTCAGAATTAGATATAATGGAACAAGCTATAAAGAATGCTGATGTTTATAAAAAGGTAAAATTTGTAACTGCTTCAAAAAAGGAAAGTGAAAAAAATGCTTATGATTTTGGTAAGGAATTATCAGAAAATTAATAATATAAATTCTGCATCATTTATAAAAGGAATTCCTAACATGATAACATTTTTAAGAGTTATTTTATCATGCATACTCAATTTATATATTATAAACAATTTTAACAAAATCATAATTCCTGTTTTAGTTATGGTATTAATATATCTAACTGATTTTCTTGATGGAAAAATAGCAAGATATTTAGGTTGTACTTCAAATTTTGGTGCAGCATTTGATGCATTTTCAGATTTGTTCTGTATTTCACTTTTATATATTACATTAGTTTACTTTGGTATACTGCCATTATGGTTTCTATTTATAATACTTTACAAATTCTCAGAATTCGTTATAACATCAAAAATACTTAAAAAACATAGTTTAATTATGAATACTAAAGGATTATTTGTTTTTGATTTTATTGGAAGATACACAGCAGTATTTTTTTATATAATTCCTATATCAGCATTTATAAGTTATAATTGCTGTATGAATATATACTATCAAATAATTTATATTTTAATTCTTATTACAATTACAACTGCAATATCATCAACATATAGAATTACTAATTGCATAAGAGTATTAAAAAACATAATAAATAATAATATATCATAACCTTTAGATATGTTAATAGAAGGAAGGTGACATTTAGAATATGTTTTATAATTTGTATATAAAACTTTTCTAAATAACTAACAAAATGGGCATTACTGAAAGAAGACAAAGTGAAATTGAAAATTTAAAGAAAAAAATTATTGATGCAGCATCTGAAATATTATCAAAAGATGGTTTTGAAAAACTATCTATACGTAAAATTGCAGATAAAATTGAATACTCTCCTGGAATTATATACCACTATTTTAAAGATAAAAATGAACTGCTTTACTGTGTTGTGGAAGAAAACTATGATGCTTTGATTAAAGCTTTAAGCAAAATTCCTGTTGATAATGAACACCCTGAAAAAACTATTATTAATGGCATGAAAACCTACATTGAATTCATGCTTAAAAATCCTGAGAGCTTTAAAGCAATCATGATGAATAATATTGAAAGCATTGAAAGCAAAGTTAACATGCTTGAAAAGAACATCTCAAAAAAGAGAACCAGCATGAAAAATTTAACTGAATTAATTGAAATAGGGATAAAAAAAGGATTTTTCAAAACAGATGATGCAGAACTTACTGCACAAATCATATGGACATCTACTTATGGTCTTTTATCACGATTAATTCTTGAAAAAAATGTTACTAAAGAACAGAAAGAAAAACTTATAAATCATAATTTTGAAGTTTTGATTAATGGTATTTTAACTAGAAAATAGCTTGCCACTATTTTCATCCATGATTGTGGTGTAGGGAGCATGGATAGTTAATTAGGTAAATTTTTCCTTATATAATTTCAACTGTTACACAAATAAAAGCTGTAACACTTGAATAAAAATTTCCTATTATGATTTCAACTCCCTTATAATTATGCACTGAGTTTTATTGACATTACAAATATAAATTGTTATACTTTCCTCGAACGCATTTAGTCCCAATTAATTTATGATTGATAGCTAAATAAAGCTGTTGGAGGTGGCATAAATGAATATAATCAATAATTTTGATTTAAATATTGAAGAATCTGAAATTTTAAGGCTTTTAGGCTATAAAAAAAATCAATATGATGAAGAAATTATTATAAACATAAAAGAACAAATACAAAACAGTAAAATTTATTTGCAGCCTCAAATCTGGTTTGAAAAAATAGAAATAGATAAGATATATAAAGACAAAGTTATTCTTAAAAATTCTACAGTATTAAATGGAGAATATATAGCAGACAAGCTAAAAAGCTGTGAATACATCATTGTATCAATTTCAACCTTAGGATTTGAAATTGATGCAATCATTGAAGCAGCTTTTGAAGCTGGAGATTATCTTAAAGGAATGATTATAGATAACATCGGAGTAACTGCATTAAACTATATAAACAAATTCTTTTGGAATAGTCTGCTTAATGATATAGAATCAAGTAATATTGGCATAACTCAAAGATTATCTCCAGGCGACGGTTCCTGGCAGATAGAAGAACAGAAGAAAATATTTGATTGTTTTAAGGATTCAGATATTAATGTTAAATTATTAAATTCTTTTTTAATGACACCTATAAAATCTTCTACCATTATATATGGTTTTGGCAAAGACATAGGTATTACAAGAATTGATCATACCTGCAGCGAATGTAATATGAAAAACTGCAGATACAAAGCTGAGGAAATTGTACAAGTTAAAGTTAATATAGATAACAAAATCGTTTCACTAAAAGCTTTTAAGGGACAAAGTCTTCACAAAGTCCTTGTTGAAAACAATATTCCAATACAAAATCCCTGCAGCGGCAAAGGTATCTGTGGAAAGTGCAGAGTTTTAATAACTAAAGGAATAGAAAATTGGAGTAAGACTGATGAAGCACATATAACTCTTCCAGAACTTAAAAAAGGCATTCGATTAGCCTGCTGCTATAAAGTCACAGGTGACATTGAACTTACCATATTAACAAAAGAAGAAAATATAAATGTACTTACTGAGGGACAGAAAATTAATATAAAAATTAATCCTGCAGTCAAAAAATACTTTCTGCAACTGACCCTCCCTTCTCTCAATGATCAGAAAGATGATTTAGCACGACTTGGGGACGTTTATCAACTTTTGGACATAAGGGACGGTTATCATTTTTCTGACATTAAAATTAACTACAATGTTCTTTCTAATTTAAGTGAAACTCTTAGAAAGGATAACTTTAATGTTACTGCTGCCATTTATAAAAATAATCTAATAGCTGTAGAAAGCGGAGATACTACTGATATATTATTTGGAGCAGCCATAGATATTGGCACCACAACTATTGCATGTTATCTAATTAATATGCAAAATGGTAAAACAATAGATGCATCATCTCAAGTTAATAGCCAAAGAGCCTATGGAGCAGATGTTATTTCAAGAATTAATTATACTATTGAAAATGTAAATGGCTCAAAGATTCTAAAGGATTCTATAGTAAATCAAATTAATGAACTCCTTGAAATATTATATAGAAGGAATAATCTAGATTCAAAATCAATATATCATATGACTATTGCAGGCAACACTACAATGCTGCATATGCTCTTAGGAATTTCCTGCAGAAATATATCAATGTCACCTTACATCCCAAGTTTTACAAATGGTTTTGATATTGATGCTTCAGATCTTGGTATAAATATATGTGGAACTGTCAATCTCTTACCTGGAATATCAAGCTATGTAGGCAGTGATATTGTTGCAGATATGCTTGCTGTAGAAATAATCAAAACTGAAAAATATTCACTAATTTTAGATTTAGGTACAAATGGAGAAATAGTTTTAGGAAACAACCAAGGAATATCAGCCTGTGCTGCAGCTGCTGGTCCAGCTTTTGAAGGAACTAATATTAAAAATGGTATTGGCGGAGTAAATGGAGCTATATCTAAAATAGATCTTTCAAAAACTAAAAAATTTGAAACTATAGGAAATGCTTCACCAATAGGTATCTGCGGTTCAGGTGTGCTTGATGCTGTTTCTGAATTATTAAAGCATGGAATTATAGACGAAACTGGCAGAATGTTAGATGCAAATGAAATCAACAGCAAAGATTTAAGTAAAAAAATAATTTTAATAGATGGAATAAAGCACTTTATTATAGCTGAAGAAACTGAAAATAATTCACCCATATACTTTACTCAAAAAGACGTTCGAGAAGTTCAACTTGCAAAAGCATCAATTTATGCAGGAATTAAAATCCTAATGAAAGAACAAAAAATTAATTATGATCAAATAGAAACTGTTTATATAGCTGGCGGCTTTGGAAACTTTATGGATATAAAAAGCTCAATAAATATTGGCATGATTCCTAAAGAATTGGAAGGAAAAATATACTCCATAGGCAATGGTGCTGGTACTGGTGCAAAAAAGCATCTTTTGTCTACTGACCAAGAAAGCTTAGCACAACAAATTAAAACAAAAACAAAATATATTGAATTGTCTGCAAGAGAAGACTTTCAAGAACTTTTTATGAATTCTATGATGTTCAAATATATAATTATATAAACTTTGGGGGATTTTATGTTTAATCTTAAAAACGAAAGCAAAAAAACTAAAATTTTTCTTGCCATATGCTGTACTATATTATTTTCACTTATTATGATTTCAATTTTTTACTACGGAAATAGTACTTTGCTCGGCAATTTTTATGCTCCTAATAATGATGACGTTAAATTTATCCGAAGTGCTTGGATTTTAGCAAACACAGGAAATTACACCTATCATAAACCACCTGCTCCAACGGTTTTTATGATGCCTGGTTTACCGTATACCCTTGCATTTTTAATGAAAATATTTGGAGAGTTCGGCGGCATTGTTGCATTTAGAATTGTACAAGCTGTAATTCAAGTACTTTCCCTATTATTAATATTCTTTATTGCAAGAAAACTTTTTAACAGCAAAACTGCAATTATAGCAGTTATTATTGATATAACCTGCATTGCCGAAGTATGGATACCAAATCTTGTATTGACAGAAACCTTTTTTAAATTCTTTGTGCTTTTGCTTGTTTACTTTTCAATATATGCTATTGAAAAAAATCAAATTAAATATTACATTTTAGGTGGACTGGCTTTAGGCTTTGCAGCCCTATTTAGACCAACCATAGTTACATATCCAATAATAATTTTAATTATGTGGATAATAAAGAAAATTGACTTTAAAAGTGCTGTTAAATACACACTATCCGTAATATTAGTATTTTCAATAATAATGAGTCCTTGGTGGATAAGAAATTACTCTATATTTCATAAATTTATTCCTCTCACAATGGCAACAGGCAATCCTATGTATCAAGGTACATATATTAATTACAATCAAAGTACTAAAGCAACAGACGGACTTGATTATACAAATTATAATACCAAAGATCCAAAGCTTTCTGAACTTGAAAGAAATGAAATGGAAATAGCAGCATCAAAATACAGGCTGAAAAACCTTTTTCCTAAAGAGCCTTTTAAATTTATATATTGGTATACCATTGGCAAAGGCTGGATTCAAATAAACTCTCCTTTCTATTGGAAAGAAATATTTGGCATAAGCTTTTCTGCTTCTAAAATATATCATAAAATTATACTTCTTTTAGGACTTCTAGGAATGATTATATTTTTCAAAAATAAAAACAAAAATATACTAGCTATTGTGCCTTTTGTTACAATAATATACTTCATTTTAGTTTATCTTCCGTTTTACACTATGGGTAGATATTTTTATCCAGCAATGCCCTACTTGATAATGTTCTCTGCTGAATCTTTAGGGACGGTTATCAACTATCTAAATCGAGTTAAGTTAGGGACGGTTATCAACCATCGAAATTCGGTAACGGTTATCAAGAATTAAGCAAAATGGGGAACAAATGGGGACGGTTATCAATTATTAAGAGTAATAAATTGATAACCGTCCCTTAATTCGTTGACTTCTCAACAAAAAGTTGTTAACCGTCCCCTACTTGTCCTTGCCAATGAATTGTTAACCGTCCCCTCATTCTCATTTAAAATCAATGCTATCCAATCCGATATGTGCTTTATTCATAAAGCTGTTCCAAATTTGTCCAGGGTAAGTAGCTCCATACAAGCTTGATATAGATGTTGGATTATCATATCCAACCCACACAACTGTTGTCATATAAGGAGTGTATCCAGCAAACCAGCCATCTTTTGAATCGCTGGTTGTCCCTGTTTTGCCTGCTGATGTAATATTATCTAAAGCAAGACCATATCCTGTAGCATATGTTTCTGTCAAGACACCTTTTAGAATATCTGTCATATACTGTGTTGATTCTTGTTTATAAACTCTGACTTTAACATGTTGATTTACAAATACAGGTTCTCCTGATGTTTTAGTAATTTTTCTAAGGCAAGTAGGCTGTATGAATTCTCCGCCTCTCTCAATAGTTGAATATGCTCCTGCCATTTCTACAGGTGTTGCACCATAAGTAAAACCGCCAACAGCTATTATAGGAGAGTTGTCCTCTTTTACAATATGTTCAAAATTCATTTTATAAAGATAGGATAGACCATATTGTACACCTTCCTTAATTAACATCTGATAAGCAACGGTATTTAGAGACATTTCTGTTGCATATCTAAGTGTCACAGGACCAAAAAAATAATTTTCAGCATTCTTAGGTCCTTTGGGAATGTATTTATCAGTAATAATATAGTCTGGTGTATATCCTTTATCAAATGCAGGTGTATAAACTAATACAGGTTTTATTGATGAACCAGGCTGCCTTACCGCAAGAAAAGCCCTATTATAGTAATTTGCAACTTTATCTTGATCTCTTCCTCCAACTATTGCTGTTACTTCACCAGTTGGATTGTCAATGCATACTGCAGCACCTTGCATTTTATAAAGACCTGTCTTATCATCTTTTTCATCAAAATCTGAAAGTCCTGTATCTAATGATTCTTGAAGTTGCTTTTGCTTGTCCATATCTAAACTTGTATAAATATTATATCCGCCTTTTCTTATCTTCTTGTCATAGCTCTGATACTTTTCTTTAAAGGAGTTTTCATAATTATCTCTATCACTATCAGAATCAAAACTATATTTAAACTTAAATCCATCGTTTTCCATGAGCTTTCTTACTGCACAATCTATAGCATAGGAACTAACATAGTTATCTTCCGGGTTTTTATGAGGCTGATAGTTAAGAGTTATATTTGTATTTAATGCTTCTGTATATTGTTTATCTGTAATATATTTTTGATTTTTTAAATTTTTAAGCATAAGCTGCTGCCTGACTTTTACATGCTCTGGATATTTTAAAGGATTATAGTAAGTAGGATTATTAGGTATGGCAGCAATATATGTAATTTCAGCTAAACTTAACTGCTGCAGGGGTTTATTAAAATATGTATGTGCTGCTGTAGCTGCACCATAAGCTCCATTACCAAAATTAATATTGTTCAAATAAAATTCCAATATCTGTTCCTTGGAATATTTTTTCTCCATATCTTCAGCAATAAGTATTTCAGTATACTTTCTTTGAAATGTTCTATCCTGTGATAAAAACACTGTTTTAACAAGCTGCTGTGTTATAGTACTTCCACCTTGCTCAACACTGCCTTTATTTTTTAACGCATCAAAAAGAGCCCTTGACATGCCCTTTAAACTAATAGCGCCATGCTTATAGAATTCTGAATCCTCTGTTGCTATAAAAGTATCCTTCATTAAATCTGGAATTTCATTATAATTAGTATAAGTATAATCAAGTTCTGAAACTCTATAAATTTCCTTATCATTTTTATCATAAATAATTGTAGGACCAACCTCTTTAAAAGTATCAGCATTTATACTTGCAACTTTATTTGCTGCTTCATTTTTAGCCTGTGCTAATTGATGCTTATTAAAAAATATAAAGGAAATAATTGAAGAGATTATACATAACACTATAAAACACAAGACAAGACTGATACTTGATATAATTCTTTTTATTATTCTAAATTTACTCTTTTTTTTCATCTCTACCTCCATCATTTTTATAATTATTGTTTTTTTATAATTATGTATATTATAAAATTTTGTTCTGATTACAATAATTTTTTATGTGTATACTATCCTTGGCCATAAAGTTTCAATAAATTTCTAAAGAACAATTAATAATAATTTTCTTACTATTATCAGAAAATCTAATTTTATAGATCCCCTAATTTCATGAAGGAAATTATCTATATTCGAGCTTTGATATTTGAACTTTATACATAATATAATACACTAAAATGGAATATATTTCAATTTTTTTAATTTAAAACTATAAAAATTTTATACTGAAGTTCAATCTCATGGTACAAGATTAGATAATATTGAAAGAGATGTATCTGATCTTAAAACTGACTTGAACGATGTCAAAATTGACTTAATCAATGTTAAATCTGACCTAAACGATGTAAAAATTGACTTGAGTAATGTTGAATCTGATTTGAACGATGTTAAAACTGACTTAAGCAATGTCAAAATTGATGTTAAAAAACTTGGTAATAAGGTAGATGGAGATGTTATTCCAAAACTACAGTCAACACTTGATGGTTACAGTCAGAATTATGAAGCAATTAAAGAACTAAAAACTTTAGTAAACAAAAATACTGAAGATATATCACAAATAAATGTATCCCTTAACGAAATGAAAGAAGATTTGATCTGACATCATTTATAAATTAAGTGAAACTAAATTCATCCAAGAAAAGCATGATATATTATTTTCAAATTTTTCTTTATGTGCCTAAAATTTAATAAAAATTTTAATATAAGTAGTGTTGTAAATTAAACATTTATATTATAAAATTAACATATAGCTTAAATATTCTATAATGGGGGGAAATTTTTATGTCGAATAAAATATCTAAATCAAAAGTTACAAATTTTATTAACATGATTTCTATAATTAGCACATTAGTTTGTTCTGCTGCAGGATTAATCATAGCTTTAATTACTAAAAACAAGCTGGATTTAATTTTACTTCCTTCTTTTGGTTTTTTATCTTCATTAACAATTAATATAATTTTACAAATATCTATAGACAAACTTTTTGATAAATTTTCAAATGAAATCAGTTTAGTAAAGGAAGGCGATTTTTCTAATGTTATTAAGCTAAAAAATGAAATTTCTACAAAAGGAAAAAAACCAGTTTTTAATGAAATTAATTCAATTTTTTGCGAAATTGGAGAACTTATTTCATCATTCTTTTCATTTTCTAAATCAATTGTACAAACATCAAAAAATGTTTATTCAACAACAGAAACTTCAATGGAAGCTATACATCAAATATCTGCAACTATTGATGAAATTGCTTCAGGTGCAGCTGAACAGGCAGTACAAGTACAACATGGAGCTTCTATGGTTGAAAACTTATCTAGTGAAATAAGTAACGTATATGAAAGTTATACTTCTGTAATTACAGAAACTCAAAAAATAGGAACGCTTAACAATATTGGTATTGAATCAGTAAATATACTCAAAGAGAAATCTAAAGAAAGCAGTGAAACATGTGAAGAGATTTTTAAAGTAGTTGGTAGTTTAA
Source organism: Bacillota bacterium (assembly GCA_030705885.1). Classification (GTDB taxonomy): domain Bacteria; phylum Bacillota; class Clostridia; order Clostridiales; family Clostridiaceae; genus JAUZPN01. The sequence goes on from JAUZPN010000066.1 coordinate 9,972, forward strand.
CAAGCAGAACAAAAAATATAGGTATTTTTGTTGAATCTATTGAAGATATTGCAGAACAAACTAACCTGCTTGCATTGAATGCTGCAATTGAAGCTGCAAGAGCTGGAGAAAGCGGTAAAGGTTTTTCTGTTGTTGCAGATGAAGTAAGGAAGTTAGCTGATCAAAGCAGAGAATCTACTGAAGAAGTTAAAAACCTTGTCCAAGGTATTCAACAAGATTCTGAACTAGCTGTTAAAGCAATGCAAAACATGATACAAGTATCCCAAGAGCAAAATGCTGCCGTAAGTAAAACAGATAGTGCTTTCGATGATATTGATAATGGTATTAATTCAATTGTATCAAAAATTAATGAAATAAATTCTTCAGTTTCCAAAATGCAAAATGATAAAAATGAAGTTTTAAGTTCTATTGAGCATATTTCTCATGTAACTCAACAATCATCTGCTGCAAGTCAAGAAGCTGCGGCAACAGCAGAGTCTCAGCTGCAGCATATGAAAAACATGAAATTAACAGCAAAAGAACTAGCAGAATTAGTAGACAAGTTAGAGGAAAGATTACAGAAATATAAAATAAACTAATAAAATATATTATTCTAAAAGGATATAAGTTATATGGATCACATTTTTATTATAGGTGTCCATTTCTCGGCTGCTAAACTTTACCACATGATTCTCACCTGCATTATGGTGTGCACTTCATAACATAATGCAGGCAACTAACCAATCATTATAACAACTGCATTTATGTTACTCTAGTTTTGGTTTATACAATTTGAGCCTATTTATAGAACAATGTCTTCAAACTCTTTCATAATTTCTTTGTTGGGTATCCGTAAATACCCATCGTTGTATGTTAAAAATCCTAATACAATCATTGCTGAGTATATTTCTTCTTTATATCTTGGTGCTCCTTGTCCTGCCCTAAAATCTTCATCTTTCACAATAGTTATTTTGAAGTGCTTTTACTACTGATCTTGGATTATATATTTTAATTCCTTTTGCTGTTAAATACCCATTATACCAGCTTTGTAATTTTTTGAAACTAACTTTCTTATTTTTTGCAAAGCTCCTTAACTTTATCCTCTGTAAATCTAAAATACTCATCAAATGTTCTATCTTTTAAAAATGTAAACTCATCAAACATATTAAGAACACTTCCGCTTGAATACTTTTTACATTATAGTTATTTAAATGTTCAGTATAAGTTTCTGATTTACTTATATTAAGATTATCAAATATATCTTTTGAAGATGATGCGTTAGAATAATACGATCCTATCATATCTGCAACACTAGATTTGCCAAAACTTCTGCGCTCAATTTATTTTTATTTCATTTATTACTAGATTTTGTTCATATTAATTGAACTCTATTAATAAACTATATATATACATATTTATTTCATCCGTTTAAATATTGTATAAAATCATAGTGTACGGGGCGATTTTAAATGTCAAACGAACAATCAGTACCATCAATTTGGGTTAAAGGACAAATAACAAATTTAGTAGTAATGGCTGATAATTGGGGGGTTCCAAATCCTGGAGGGTTAAGTTTTTTATTTATTTATATGAATGAATTACCAGGCACACCAGATGGATCTTATAATCGAGTAGCTATACGTGGGGACCATCCTTCTTATAATTCCGTACTTCAATTTGCTATTTCAGCTGTAGCTACAAAATCTACAATTGCTTTACGTTATATACCAACTACTACTACACATTCAACTGCATGGGATTTTTCTCAACTTGCATTTGATGTAGCTAATTAACTTTTAGATATTTAAGAGCAAGCGATTAATAATGCCACTATGATTGGCTATTAATCGCATTACTCTCCTAAATGTGTTTTGCCATACCACTCTCTTGTCTTTGTATTTAAAAACAATTCATATAATAAGGTTATTTTTGTATTGCCCGATAACTCTACAGCCTTTTTAATTGCAGAATCAAAGTTATTAAACAAATATAAGTTTTCATTAATAAAAAGTACAACACCCCCCATGCCGCATATTTACTATAACTAGTTATATAGTTATATAGTTATATAGTTTTCTCGTAGCATTTAGTTCCAATTATAATATGTCTACATAAATTATAGCAAATGAATTTCTCAAAAGAAGTGGTTGATTTATCTAAGTAAGTGCTTTTATAGACTAAATTCATCGTCCTAATAACTTCACTTCATCTCCAGTTCAATCATTGTGCAATCATCTTTTAAACTTCCAAACTCAGCTAAAGTATCATTTAAAAATTCATCCATGTATTTTTTAAATTTGCTTATGCTGACTTTTTCTAAATACTTTTGAATAACTTTATCTTCATCAAGTATGAAATCCATTCCATCTGTAAAAAATATAAATCTGTCATCAGATTCAAAAGAAATTATTTGTTCGTCAAATACACTTTCTTGAAACATTCCAAGGTAAGTTCCTTCTGCAATTCTAACCTCTAATGATTGTCCTTTTTTGTGAAAAATAAATTGATTTATTCCTGCTGATGATACATTAAGTTCATTTTTATTAAAATCAATACTAAAGCAGCATGCTGCAATATAGTTTTCTTCATTATAATTTACTAATTTTTCATTTAAATTTTTTATTATATTAATTGGTTCATGAGTAACAGAAACCTCCTGAAAAAATAAAACATCAAATGCAGATATGCTAAGGGCAGCTATAATTCCTTTTCCTCTAATATCTGCAATTATTCCTATTACTAAATTTTCATCTATTTTATATAAACGATAAAAATCTCCGCTGACAACTTTAGCTGGCACATATACTATTGCCATATTAGCTTTTTTAATTATCGGAAAGCACTTTTGTAGAAAATTCCTTTGAAAATTTGCAGCTTTATTTAAATCTTTCTTCATCTCAGTAATATCTATTATATTTGATAAAACTGCAGGTTTATTTTTATAAATAATATAGCTTGAAGATATTTGTACATTCATTTGTTCATCAGCTGAACATTTAAAGTCATATTCAGATATAATATTACTTTTTTTATCTTTTAATATACTCTTTATTTTTTTATGAATAACTTTTACATACCTTATTGGAATGTGGTCGTAAATATCAGATTCAATGATTTTATTATAATTTTTTCCTATTAACTCACATGCTTTATTGTTAACTAAAACAATTTTTTTATCTTGTGTTATAATTACAGCATTAGGAATGCTATTTATAATCTGTTTGTATTTTTCTTCACTTTCTTTCAATTTATTATACTCCTGTTTGCAAATTAAGGATATATTTCAAATACTTTATCTAATCTAGTAAGACTAAATAGTTTTCTTACAGGTTCTTTCAGCCCCTTCAATTTTATATTTCCATTATGTTCAACACATTTTTTGTATGCTGATACTATTACGCCAAGACCTGTACTATCAATAAAATCACATCCTGAAAAATCAAGTAAAAAATTTATATTTCCACTCTCAATATCCTTATTAACTTTTAATCTAAATTTTGCAGCCTCATCTATTGTAAAATTTTTAGATATATCTATTATAATACAATTTTCCACTAAATTTCACCTCATATTGTAAATTTTTCAACTAAATTATTCAATTCCTCTGCCATAACAGTTGTCTCTTCAACTGCTGCAGTTAAACCCTCTATGCTGACAGCTTCCTCAGATGCTGCTTTTGATACAGTTTTACTATGTGAATAAGTATTTTCTGTCATGGTAGCCATCTCATTAATTAATTTAACTATTTGATCTGAAGATGCAACCTCATCATTTGTAATATCTAATATTTCATTAATATTTTCTACTATATCACCTACTGATTTAATTATATTTATAAATGCTTTATCTGTTTCTCCAACAGTATCAACACCATTGCCCACTTCAATTTTAACTCTATCCATTGAATCTACTGCATTCTTAGTTTGTTTAACCATCTCATTAACCAATAAATCTATCTCTTTTGCTTTATTATTTGTTTCTTCCGATAGCTTTCGCACCTCATCAGCTACTACACTGAAGCCTTTACCATTTTCCCCTGCTCTAGCTGCTTCAATAGCTGCATTTAATGCAAGCAGATTAGTTTGATCTGCTATGGAATTAATAGTGCTTATTATACCACCAACTTGGTTTGATAAACTTTTTTGTATATCAAGAACCTTTGCGGCTTCAAATGTTCCATCTCTTATAACATTAATTGCTTTTATAGTTTCATCCACTTTAATTCTTCCAAATTCTGCAGCATTTTTTGCATTATCAGAATTACAGCTTGCATCCTTAGCTTTATTTTGAGCAAGCTGTACAAGACTAGATAACTGCACTAAAACCTCTGAAGCATTAACTACAGAATTGTTATTGCTTTCAGTTTCTTGTGATACCTCCTTAATACTTGCACTAATTTCTTCTGTTACTGCATTCATCTCTTCAGAAGAAGCTGCCATCTGCTGCGATGCTGCATTAAGCTGCTGAGCAGCAATTTCAACATTTTTTATTATTTCATTCTGATTTTTAATCATTGAGTTAAAAGCATCTGCCAATTCTTCCATCTCATCATTACTTTTTATGCTGATACTTACACTTAAGTCTCCATCACCAGCAATTTTCATTACCTTTTTTAAATTATTTATCGGGTTAATAATGCTCTTGCTTGAAAATATATAAGCACATATCACTGCAATAATTAATGATATTATTATAATTATTATTGTATTATTTCTAATTTCTATCGCTGATGCCATATATTCATTATAGTTTGCTGTTACTGCAATTATCCAATTTCCTGCTGGCTTAAACACAGCATATTTATACATTTTATTATATGTATAAAATCCTTGTGAATTTTTACCTGATTTAATTTTATCCACTAAACTCCTTAAATTTTTATCAGCTGCACTACTTAAATTTTCTTTTAAAATCTTATTTATGTTTGGATGGTATACAATTAGTCCACCTTTATCAATCATATATGCATATCCGCTTTTGCCTACTTTAATTTTTTCTGATTCTTTTGATATTGCATTAAATTTTATGCTTCCAACTAGAGTACCAACAATCTTATCACCATTTTTCAGTGGATAGGCTATAAATACAGAATTATTTCCTGTAAATCTAGATACTAATATTTCACTTACAGCCTCTGTTCCTCCAATAGCCTTTTTAAAATAATCTCTATCACTTAAATCTATATTAGGTTCTTTAGTATCACTGTCAATAATAACCTTACCTTTCGCATCTGTAATAATAATTTCTTCCATGAAATCATTATTATTTTGTCTTAAATCTTTTATATATTGAAATGATGTATCAATGCTACTAGAACTTTCAGCAGTCTTTCCAACGGAATCATTTAGACTTGCAACTTGAAGCCAATATTTTGCAGAATCTATTGTCTTTTGAATTTGTTCTGAAGTTTGAGAAGCATCATTCATTAACTGCTGCTGTATAGATGATTGTAATGCATCAGCTGACATTTTATACGAAAAACAAACTAATATACTTATTGGCAAAAAAATAAGGATAGTGAAAGCTAACATTAATTTTGTTCTTAAAGATAATTTCATTAAACTAACACCTCTTTATCAATATACTTTTTCATAATAATAGAATTTTCTTTAAATTTCACTTCATCTGCATAACAATTGATAAGGTATATCCCCCTTCCACTTTCTTTTAAAATATCATTTTCATTAATTTGTTCAGGAATTATTATATTTTTAAAACCATTACCACAATCTGTTACCTCAATTAATAATAAA
>JAUZPN010000067.1 GCA_030705885.1 Bacillota bacterium
ATTTAAGGTATGTGTATCAAAATTATAATTCAATTTTTTTTAATTATTAGAATTATAATCTTCAAAAATCTGTTAGAAATTTATGGCTAAATTTAGTGGAACTTTGTGACTGAGGATGGTATATTTGAGTAAAAATATAAAAAAACTATTGAAATATCAAGTAAAATAATGTATTATTAAATAATAAATTTAATGTGACTATAATTTAAAATAAAATTTATTGGAGGTATGATGAATGAAAAACAGTAAAAAGAGACTGATGGGAATATTGATTTCTACATCAATTATAACATCACAACTTTTAATCCCTTACACTGCTTTTGCACAAAATACAACAACAGATACTACAACGGATGTTACATCAGATACAAATGATCAAAAAACCACTGACAGAATATCAGGAGTTAATAGATACGATACTTCTGTTCAAATTGCAAAGAAAAATTGGACAACTTCAGATTACGCAGTTTTAGCAAGAGGCGATGATTTTGCTGATGCTTTAAGTTCAGGCCCATTAGCAAAAACGTATAATGCTCCAGTTCTTTTAAGTCAGACGGGTAGTTTAGACCCAGAAGTAATTGATGAAATTAAAAGCTTAAAAGTTAAGACTATATTTATTGCTGGAGGAACTGGTGCAATTTCTGCTGATATTCAAACTGCTCTAGAAGCAAAGTCAATCACTGTAAAAAGATTTGCTGGAAAGGATAGATTTGAAACTTCAGAATTAATTGCAGTTGAAATTAAAGCTAAATTAGGAACGATAACGGATGTCGCAATTGCAACAGGTATAAATTATCCTGATGCTTTATCAATAGCACCAATAGCCTCAAGTAAAGGAGCACCTATAATATTGACTGATGGAAAGAAAATTAGCGATTCTGCTAAGAAATTTATTACTGACAATAATGTAACTAATACTTACATAGTTGGGGGTACGGGAGTAATTTCACCAGATATAGAAAATGATGTTGATAAGCTTACTGTAAATGGAGCTAATGTTAAAGCAATTAGATTAGGTGGAAAAGATAGATATGATACAAATGCAAAAATAATAGATTATTTTAAAGATGATATTGACTTTAGTCAAATTTATTTAGCTGTAGGAGATGGACAAACTGCTACGGATGGTTTTCCAGATGCATTGTCAGGTAGTGCTTTAGCTGGAGCAAACAATGCAGCAATAGTTTTAGCATATAAACAATTATCAAGCTATTTAACAGATTTATTAAATAAGTATGCTAAAGTAAATACAACAATTATAGCATTTGGCGGGGTTGCAGTTATTCCAGATACTGTCCTTACTGATGCAGATAAACATAGAAATACAAAATCAACAATTCCTGAATTATCTAAAATATCATTAGTTGATCAAAATAATACTACTATTGATGGAGCAATTGACAAACATAATATAATATTTGAAATTCCTGCTGATTCAGAAACTATAGCTAAAGGTAATGCAACTTTAAATGAAGATTTAGCTTCGGTTACTCTTAGAATGAATTTATGCAACGATTCAACATGTGATAATTCAAAAACTGATAATTCAGAATGTAACGATTCGACATGTAAGACTTTAGCAGATGCAAATGTATTAAAAAGTTATTTATGTGAGAATAATAACAACTATTTAGAAATAAAAGTATATAATGTTAAAACTACTGATGATTTCTTAAAAAGAATTTTAGATGAAGCTGCAAATGCAGGCTATGGAAGCTCTGATGGATTTGCTGTTGGCAAGATTAAAACTTTATTGAACAATGCAACAATTACTCTTGAAGATAATGATGGAGGCAAAAAAGTATATACTTTAGTAATAAATCAAAAATCATGTTCAGAATAAAATTAAATAAAATTAAAGCAAGCTGTTTCTTTTGAATACAGCTTGCTTTAATTTTATTCATACTATACTTTCCTCGGACACATTTAGTTCCGCTTAATTTATAAATGATAGCGGTGAGAAGCTTCTTTTAGAAATTTAGTGGAATTTTGTGACTGAGGATAGTATATCAAATCTAAATAATAAATTTAGAAATTATATCTTGTAAATTTGATGCATATGATTTAACTTTTAATGTTTCTTCTAATACATTATTTGACTTAGTTCCTACTTCTGAAACCCTATTTGCTATATCTGTAGTTCCTTGAGCTCCTTCGCCAGCTGCTTGTGCTACATTATCTATAGTTACTAACACCTCACCTATTGATGCCAAAAGTTCTTCAGAAGTTGAACTGAATTCTGTAACGAGATTATTAACAAAGTCTGCATCTTGACTATATTTATCTGCAACTACAAGCATTGCGCTATAATCATTGTTGACATCAGTATCCATAAATGTTAATAATTTATTTGAACTTTGAGAAAGATTGTTAACTGATTCTGTAACTTTAGTTGTTACATTCTGAATTTCAAGTACTGCATCTGTTGATTGTTCAGCAAGCTTCCTTATTTCATCAGCTACAACTGAAAAACCTTTTCCTGCTTCTCCTGCTCTTGCAGCTTCAATAGCAGCATTTAATGCAAGAAGGTTAGTTTGTGAAGCTATATCCATTATAGACTCTGAAAGTACACTTATTTGTTTTACAACCTTTGATGCTTCAAGAGCCTTCTCAAGTTCTACCTTTGTATTTATAAATGTTTCTTGAGATTTTTTCTGAGAATTTTGAACTTGAATTTTTGCTTCCCCTGCAGTTCTGCTAATTTCATTTGCTTCAATTGCACCTTTTTGTGAACTTTCTGCAATTGAATGAATTGTTCTTTCAATTTCCTGCGAAGTTGCTGTCATTTCTTCTGCAGATGCCGCTGTTTCTTGCATGCCTGCTGATAATTGCTCTGTTGTAGCTGATGTTTGTTCAATCTCAGACATTAACTTGGACATACTTTTTTCATCAATTTCCATACTTTCTAATACCTTAGTTGATTCACTTTTAACAGATTTAATCGTATCACGAACTGAACGCTGCATTACATCTGCAGATTTTGCCAAGCTTCCTATCTCGTCGTTAATTTTTAAGATTGATTGGGAAATATCTTTAGTGAAGTCGCCGCTTGCAATAGCTTTAAGATGGTTTGTCATAGAAATAATAGGTTTTGTAATTAAGCTAGAAAACCATGTACCAAAAACTATACCTGCAATCAATAAAATTCCAGCAATAACAAAAATATATTCTTTTAATAAGCTTAGTCCTGATAAAACCTCATTTTCTGGTGTTGTTACTACTAAAAACCAATTTGTTCCTCTTACAGGTACATATCCAATATATTTAACTTGTCCTTTATAAGTATAATGTCCATAGCCTGCCGCACCTTTTAAAATTTGATTTTGAACAGTTACCATATCTTTTAAACTTGGATCCTTAGTAAGATCATTTGCACAATTATACATTTTAAATACAAGGTTTTTGTCATAATTTGCAATTGTAGTTCCTTTACTATTAATCATATATGCTTTTCCAGATGATCCAAATGTAATTTTATTCGTAATATCACTAAGATTGTTTCCGTCTCTTACTTTAAAAACTATTCCTACAATTTTATTATTCCATTTTACTGGAACAGCGTAGTTCATAATTATTGAGCCAGGAGTTGCCTTGTTTTCAATAGGATCAGATACTGCTCTTTCCCCGCTAATAGCTTTTTTAAAATAATCCCTGTCTTTTATGTTTACTATACTGCCATTTGGTGCGACAGCATTTCCGCTAGTATCAGCATATGCTACATTAATATCACCAGTTCTTTTTGCTTCTTCTTTCATAATTTTGATTTTTTCATCCATTGGAACAGCAGGGTCTCTAACTTTATCATTTGATGCAAGAACCTCAAGAGAATTCCACTGCTCGTCAAGAGATTTTTCAACAACATAAGCTCCTTGTTTAGCCAGTTGTGGTAATTCTGAATTTACATTTGAAATTAAAGTGTTAGATGAAATAATATATGATGAAATACCGAGTCCAACACAAACAACTAGCAATATAATGATAATAGCTGAAACAATTTTTGTTTTAATACTTTTCATTGAAATCCCTCCTATTTTTCGTTTAAAGTAAATTCGCAAACGTTTTCGCTTGGTATATAAAATTTAAAAGAGTGATTTTATTTTACTATAAATTCTACAGCATGTCTACATTTTTTTAATAAGAATTTTATTTAAATTAAAATTTACATTAATGTTAATACACGAAATATTGTTTATATTTTCCTCAGACACATTTGGTTTTATATAATTTATAAATTTCAATAGAAAGAAACTCATTTTAGAAATTTAGAAGGAAATTATTCATATTTGAACTTTGATATTTGAACTCTATACTTTAATTAAGGTAAGTTGCATTTTATTCAAATCACGAATCAAAGTTAATTAACATTACTTATTGTTTTAAGAATAATAATATGATATTATTAAAAATATGTCGCTTTATGTATATAAATCAGATATGTTATTATTTTTTATTTTTAATATTCGAGTGCTAAGTATTTTGCTTGTTATATTGCATTGCTTAATTCTTGAGTGAAAAACGGGGGAGAATGTAATGTTTTCAAATTTAACTGATTACTTTATGAAAGACTATTTGTCACTTTATTTTGTATTTATAGTGATTTTAGTATCTGTACCAATGATTATATATTCAATAGGTTATGTGAATGAATATAAAAAACAATATTCTATTAAATACTTTTGGGTTATGATGATGATTTTTATATTTTCAATGATAGGTGTTGTTTTATCAAACAATTCCATTATGTTTATGGTGTTTTGGGAGATTATGTCTGTGTCTTCTTTTTTTCTTGTTATATTTGATTATTATGAAAAGATTAATATACAACATGGAATTATGTATTTTATAATGACACACATAAGTGGACTTTTTCTGATGTTTATGTTTGCATTTATTGAAAAGTACAGCGGAAGTATAGATTTTTGCAGTATAATATCATATTCAAAAGTTTTTACTACATATCAAAAATCAATTATTATAATATTAGCATTGATTGGATTTGGAGCAAAAGCAGGGCTGATTCCACTGCATGCTTGGCTTCCTAAGGCTCATCCTTCAGCACCTTCTAATATATCCTCGTTAATGTCTGGAGTAATGCTTAAGATTGCTTTATATGGGTTTATAAGAACAGCTTTTATGTTTATGAGAGATGTCCCTATTACTTACGAGATAGTTATCATGCTTGTTGGTGCATTAACTGCAGTATTTTCAATGATTAATGCACTTTATCAGAATGACATTAAAAAGCTTTTGGCATATTCAAGTGCAGAGAATATAGGAATAATATTCAGTACATTAGGCATTTCTATGATATTTCAGAGCTTTGGATTAAAGGAATTCAGTGTAATTGCATTAACTGCAGCATTATTTCACATATTAAATCATGCTGTTTTTAAGAGCCTTCTTTTTTCAAGTACAGGAAGTGTTTTGTACTCTACAGGTACTAAAAATATGAATGAATTAGGAGGGCTTCATAAAAAACTGAAATTTACAGCTTATTGTGCTTTTATTGGTACTGCTGCTATATCAGCAATTCCTCCTCTTAATGGTTTTGCTAGTGAAACTTTAATACTAAAGAGTTTTATTCAAGGAGCAATAGCGGTGAAAAAGCCTGAATTTGTGCTGCTCATATTAGCAGCAGGAATAATATTATCGCTTACCAGCGGCGGTGTTCTTTGGTGTTCAGTGAAAGCATTTGCTATGACTTTTCTTGGTGAACCTAGGACTGAAAAATCAGTTAAAGTTCATAAAATTCCAATTACAATGAATATAGGAATGGGAATACTATCATTGTTTGCTGTGATATTAGGAGTTCTTTCACCTATATTTCTTAATATAATATCTAAAATTTCGTCAACCATTATGATGCAAGAAGAAGTTATATCAGTAATCAGCTTTGGATACGAGATAACAATTGTTACTGGAATTTTTGCAGTAATTATTATACTCATGCAGATATTCTTTAAGCTTATTGATAAAAGAAAGACTGAGAAAAATATTACATGGGGCTGCGGATTCAACTATCAAAAACCATATATTCAATATTCTCCAGATGGTCTTGTGCAGCCTTCATCAAGATTTGTTGGACAGGCAGCAATGTATAAAAAAGAGGTTAAAATCAGCAGCAGCGGTATTTTCTTAAAACAAAAGACGCGGGATTTAATTGATAAGTATATATATGGAAATGTTACTAAATTTATTGATGCTTTATCTAGAAAAATAATTAAGATACATTATGGGAAAATACAGATTTATATATCTTACATATTTATAGCTCTTATTTTTGCTGTTGTATTTGTAGTAAAGTTTGTGTAAGGGGTGAGGTTTATGGAACAGTACTTAATTTATATCATACAAAGTTTAATTCTTATATTGCTGTCACCTTTTTTTATGGGTGTTATTAGAAGACTTAAGGCTTTTATAAGAGGATACACAGGAGCCTCGCTTTTTCAGCCTTACTTTGATTTAGCAAGACTTTTTAGAAAGGGCAGAGTTATTTCAACCTCAAGCTCTTTTGTAACTAGAATTGCACCAATTATTTCTTTTGCAGCATCAGCTTCTGTAATGTTTTTAATACCTGTTTTTTATACAAACAGCAGCTTATTAGGAAATTTATTTGTTGTTATATTTTTAATGTCAATAATAAAATTTGCAAATGTACTGCTGGGACTGGACTGTGCAAGTACCTTTGGAGGAATGGGCAGCAGCAGAGAGCTTTTTATTTCAATGTTTGCTGAACCAGTTATGTTTGTTATAATTACATTTTTATATATTGAAACAAAAAGCTTTAATATTTATAAAATATCAGCTGTTAATGGAGTTATTTCAAATTATGGAGTGGCTCACATTATTGCAGCTATTGCATTTTTTATTCTTTTAATTGCCGAAAATGCAAGGATGCCAGTGGACAACCCTGAAACTCACTTAGAATTAACAATGATACATGAAGCAATGATATTAGACTTATCTGGAAGAGACTTGGCACTAGTGGAATTATCATCATACATGAAGTTTATTGCATATATAACTATTTTCATTAACTGCTTCTGCCCTTTTGGTATTGCGCAGACATTAAGTTTTGCAGCAATTATAAAGGGATTGTCTCTGCTTATAATCAAGATGTTAATTTGTCTTGGGGTTATTTCATTTAATGAGACTCTGTATGCAAAATTCAGATTATTCAGAATACCTGAAATTCTTGCTGCATCATTTTCAATAGGTATAGTGGCGATTGCTATTAACTTTTTCAGATAGGGGGATATCAAAAGTGGATTATATAATTTCCTTAATATTAATATTAGCAATAATAATGGCTGGTTTTAGAAGAATAAAATTAATAAAAATAGGATTTGCACTACAGTCTTTTTTAATAGCAGTAATATGTTTTATAAAAGGATATGAATACAAAGAGTATGGATTATTCATATTAGGAATCCTTACTATAATAACAAAGGTATTTATAATACCTTACATAGTTAAAAGATCTGCTGTAAATTTGAAAAAGAGAAGAGAAACAGAACTTATCATAAATGGATACTGGTCTTATATTATATCAGGTGTTTCTGTAGTATTAACCTTTGCATTTTTAAAAAGCTATTCAGATTCTATATTTAAAGCATCATTAGTTTTAATAATAGTAGGTGTAATACTACTTGTTGGAAGAAAGAAAGCACTTACGCAAATGCTTGGATTGCTTATTATGGAAAACGGAATTGTGCTGTTTGAAATATCTTTGGTTAAGATAGGACCTATTCTTGAAGTAGGAATAATCTTTGAAATGCTGGTGCTTTCACTGATAATGGGTGTTATGGTATTTCGAATTAACAAGACATTTAATTCAATAAATACAGACTATCTATCAAATCTCAAGGAATAGTGGGTGAAAAAATGCTTATTTACATAATTATTGGTATTTTTGCAGTTTTAATTTTATCTTCAATTTTAATAAAAAGAATTAATCTAGTCTCCAAAATAAATATTATATGTATGGCAATGTTATTTGCTGTAATTATAATTATGGGCTTTGAAATAAATAAAAATAACAGTATCAGTTATTTTAATAATTTAATTTACATTGACAGCTTAAGCTTTATACAGCTGCTTATAATAAATTCAGTAAGCTTTATTACTTCTATATATTCGTTTAAATATATAAAAGAAGAGATTACAGATGAATCAATATCCATAAAAAAAGCAAGAATTTATTATATCTTATTTCAAATATTTGTTTTTGCAATGATGTTTCTAGCAGTAAGCAATAACATTGTGGCGATGTGGATTGGACTAGAGGCAACCACACTTTCCACAGCATTTTTAATAGGATTTAATAATAACAAACTGTCCATTGAGGCGGCATGGAAATATATAATAATATGCTCTATTGGTATAGGAATAGGTCTTGTTGGAATTGTATTATTCATATATTCAATGAGTGGATCCAGCGGAGAATATGTTTTAGAATGGACTGTTATCCTGCAAAATTACAGTGCAATTAATAAAGATATAGTTAAAATAGCTTTTACACTTATTTTTGTTGGAGTAGGAACAAAAGCAGGTTTTGCACCTATGCATACCTGGCTTTCCGATGGTCACAGCGAAGCACCATCACCAATCAGTGCTATGATGTCAGGAATACTAATAAATCTTGCTTTATATGTAATAGTGAGATTTTATATAATAGTACGATTAGTAAAAGGAGTAGAAAACTTAAGATATCTATTTATCATTTTTGGATGTATATCACTTATAATAGCTAGTTTCAGCATATTGAAACAAACCAATTATAAGAGACTTTTAGCCTTTTCCTCAATAGAAAACATAGGGATAATGAGCTTAGGATTTGGATTTGGAGGGGTAATAGGAATATTTGGAGCACTGCTTCATTCAATCATACATGCCTACGGAAAAACCCTTTTGTTCCTTGAAACAGGAAACATACTTAGTGCATACAAAACTAAAAGAATAGATAAGATAAAAGGCTTAATCCATACCATGCCTGTAAACGCAGTTTTCCTTATCATTGGAATTCTTGTTATAACAGGAACGCCTCCCTTTGCTTCATTTTTTAGTGAGTTCAGAATTCTAAGAGCAGGCATACAAAATGGATACTATATATCAACTTCTATATATGCCTTCTGCCTTTTACTAGTATTTGCAGGATTTCTGCTGTCATTCATAAAAATGATTTTTGATAGTGAAAATGTTGAATACATAAGATTTGAAAAAGACAGACAAAACATAGTTCCACTCATTATAACTTTAGTTTTCATAATAACTGTGACTTGTACTGCCAGCACTTGCTTAAATTCAATTCTAAACAAGGCAGTAAAAATTGTGCTAGGGTAAACAAGCAAGGGACGGTTAACAACTTTTCAAGCAGTCAAGCAGGGGACGGTTAACAACTTTTTACGAGGATGTGAAGAAATGAGATTTATATTGCTACAAGAAGAGCTAAAAAAGCTTGGATACAAAATTAGAGTGAAAAATAATGAGATATATCTAGAAACTAAAATGACAGATATTAAAAATACAGTAAGCAAATTAATGAATAATTATAAACTAAATTTTGTTGCAGAATTCTGCAGAGAAGATAAACAGTTTATAATAAGCATTATTCTTTCAGATAGAAAACACGGATATTTTTTGTCAATATATTATAGCACTCAAGATAAATTTATTTCCCTTCAAGACATTATCTATCAGTCTCATTTATTTGAAAGAGAGATTGCAGATTTATATGGCCTTAATATTTTATGGGGCAGGGACACAAGAAATATTGTAAAGCATGAAATATGGGAAAAAGAAGTATTTCCATTACGAAAAAATTTTAAATATGGGCAAAAGATTAAGGATAAAAATGAAGTATGTGAGTATAAGTTTAAACCAGTAGCAGGTGAGGGCGGTTATCAAATTGCAGTAGGACCTGTTCATGCAGGTATTATTGAGCCTGGACACTTTAGATTTACTGCTATGGGGGAACAGATTGAAAATCTTGAAATAAGACTTATGTACAAGCATAGGGGCATTGAAAAAATATGTGAAAATATTGATGCCAATAAACTTAACTTGATGTTTGAAAGAGTGGCAGGAGAATCCTCAGCAGCATATGGAGAAGCTTATGCACAATTAATTGAAAAGTTAACAGACTTCATCGTCACAGATGAAATAAAAGCATTAAGAGTTATTTTGCTTGAATTAGAAAGAATTTATAATTACCTTGATGACATTGGAGGAGTATGTGTTGATATAGGTTTCAGCTATCCTGCAAAGAAGTTTGGGTATTTTTCAGAGAAGATACATCAGCTTTGTGAAAGACTTACAGGAAGCAGATTTTTAAGGAATGTTATTGTACCTTGTGGAATTAACATGAATTTTAGTAGCACCCAAATAGAGGACATATTGAATACGCTTAACAGCATAAAACCTAGAATGAATGACGTTATTGAAATGGTTATTAATTCTGTATCATTTTTAGATAGAGTTGAAAATACTGGACTTGTATATAATGAAAAAGCAAAAAGACTCTGCATGACAGGAATTGCAGGAAGAGCAAGCGGGATTATTTATGATGCGAGAACCAGCTTTAAATATGAGATATACAAAGAAATTAAGAAAAATGTAAATTCTTTAGAGCTGGGTGGAGTTTTTGAAAGATTTAAGCTTAAATCAGCTGAAATAAAAGATGCTTTTGATTTTATAGAAAAATCAATAAAATATATTAAAAATGATATAAATAAAAATAAACCAGAAATTAAACTGGAAAAAGGAAAAGAAGCAATTGCTATAGTAGAAACTGTTAAAGGCGAACTTGTTGTTTATGGAAAGACAGATGATGACAATAAATTCAGTAGGATATATTTTAAGGCACCTTCTTTTACAAATTGGGATGGACTTACTTATGCAGTTTTAAATGAAGTGGTTCCAGATTTTCCGTTATGCAATAAAAGCTTTAATATGTCTTATTCTGAGAATGACAAGTAATTGTATTTTACTATGGAACTTTGTGATAGAGGATAGTATATATGGTTATTGAAAATGGGGGAAGTTATGAACATTTTATTTGATAGAATGAAAAATAAAAAAGAAACAATAAAAAATCCTTTGTATGAAAATCCATATTCTTATGGAAAAATTATTGTGGATAATGATAAATGCAGCGGATGTATGCAGTGTAAAAACACATGTATTGTTAATGCTATAGAAATGAAGAATGGAAAAGCTGATATAGATTATAAAAAATGCATCTATTGTACAGATTGTATTGAAGCTTGTAAAAGTCAAGCGTTAACTAACAGTCATGATTATAAAATGGCAGACATAGAGGAAATAGGTATGTCATTAAAAGAAAGAATTCACAATCGTTTCAATCGTTCTTTAGTTTTAAGATCTGTAGACACAGGTTCATGTAATGGATGTATGCTTGAAATTTCAGCATCACAAAATACTTATTATGAACTTGACAGGTATGGAATAAAATTTGCAGCTTCGCCAAGACATGCTGACGGCATTGTAGTCACAGGCCCTGTTGCCATTAATATGAAGGAAGCGCTGCTTAAAACTTACTATGCTATGGCAGAACCTAGAATTGTTATAGCTGTAGGTTCCTGTGCATACGATGGAGGCATTTTTAAAAATGGCTATGGAAATTTTGAAGAGCTGAATAAGATAATACCTGTTGATTTAACTATTCCAGGATGTCCGCCTTCGCCTCAAGCAGTAATTTATGGAATGCTCAAGTTTATGAATAAGTATAATTAATATATTTTGCAGAATATGATTTGAGAATTCTGAAGTTTTTTAAAGAATCAGGATTCTCTTTAATTTTTACTAAGTTCTTCTAATATTTTTTTAGCAATAGAATCAGCATCTAAATCATCATCAACTTCAAGAGCTATATTTTGGCATAATCCTTTAGCCTCTCCAGATAAATAAACAATTTCTGCTGTTTTTTCATCAACTTTTCTTACTACACGAGCTTTATCTCCTGCTTTTACTATTATAGTGCCACCTTTAGCAACTTGAATTTTATGATCCTTTTGAAATATTATCTGCTGACCTAATTTAATTTTCATATATAGCACCTCATTTCAAATTATTTATACTTTCCTCGGTCACATTTAGTTCCACTTAATTTATAAATGATAGCGAGGAGAAGCTTCTTTTAGAAATTTATTGGAACTTTGTGACCGAGGATAGTTTATTTTCAAATGTTTTTAAAATATAATCATTAATCATAGTGTTTTTTAATGCATAATTTAAAGAATATAACAGTATATTAAGATAAGTAAGCTTTTCAGAAGAGACATTATCTAATATATTTAAAGTTTCTATTCTATTGCTATTATCTGCATAATCATTATTAATTATATCTTTTCCTTTATCAGTTATAAAAATGTTAATGGAATTTTTTAATAACCCCTTCTTTTTATATATAAGACCTTTACTTAAAAGATTCTTAACAACTAAATTTGCAGTTGATGGAGACCAAAGAGCCATCTCGCTCAATTGCTTAGAGGTTAAAGCTTCATATGCTTTTATTATTTTTAATGCTCTTAACTGCGCATATGTTAAATTTAATTCCTTTAACAGAAGACTGTGGTTATTTTCAGTAGTAAGAACAAAAATTCTTAAAAGATTATAATAACATACTAGATCTTTAAGTATAGAAGATTCCTCATCAGTATAACTGTTGTAATCTATTTTTACTGAGAATTCATTTATTTTATTTATATAATCAAATATTAATAAATTGTTTGAACTTATAGATAGATATTTATAAAAGTTTACTAAATATGTTAATTCATCTTTACTGAGTATATGTATTAGGTTGCTTAAGGGAAAGGTACTTCCTTTCCTTTGTTTATTTATGTTAATTATATTATTACCTTGTTCAGTTAAAAACACATTTTTTGTTTTGTTATTTGAATTATTCTTTATAATTAATAGATTTTTATTAATTAATATTTTAATCATGTTTGTTACTGTTGGGCCTGTCCAACATCCTATTTTAGCAGCTTCAGTGAAGGAAGTGCCTGGAAAACAATTTATAATCCAAAGGATTCTTAGCTGGGGCAGGGTAATTCCAGACTTTTCAATTACTTTGCTGTAGTTTTGTTCAATTCTCAAAAATAAATATCTTGATAAATTATAAAATGAGTGAACTTCAAAAGTTTTGTTAAATTGTTTCATAGAATCCTCCATATAAATATTTAATATACTATCCTCAATCACAAAGTTCCAATAAATTTTAAAAAAAGCTTTTACCTCGCTATTATTACAAATTAATTGTAATCAAAGGTGATTAAGCAAAGTATAGATAGAGTATATCATAAATATAGACTTTTAGATAAGCATATGATAAATTTGATTAGATATAAAGTGTTAAAGTTTAGTATATATGAAGAAAAATATGAATATTATAATAATATGATATAAAAATAGGAGGGACAACTAAATATGGGCAAGAATAAAATAATTGACTTGTTTTCAGCAGACACAGAAAATACTTCAGAACAGAAAAATTTAATTGCAGCCATTGAAGAAGCTTGTTTAGAATTGCAAAATGCTCAAAATTATTTTGACATAGTTAATGAACCTGCCCTAATTGATTATGCCATATTTATGGAAAAGGCAGCAAGAGCTAGATATTCATATTTAATTGCAGAAGCAAGGCGAAATGGTATTACAGCAAAATATAGTTATTTGGACAATGAAGCAGAAATAATCTAAAATTAAGTGTTAAACTTTAAAATTATAAAAAATAAAGATGAAATAAGGTGAGTGTTAATCATGGAAGGCACTGCTATGTATATGTTATATTTTGTTGTACTAATAACTTTGATGTATATAGTCGTAAAACTATTTAAGTGGCCGTTAAAAATGCTTGCAAAATTGATTGTAAATTGTATTTGTGGAATAATATTATTAATAATAACTAATTTAATTGGAAAACAATTTAACTTTTCGATAGGAATAAATGCTTTTACAGTTATTATAAGTGGTTTTTGCGGTATACCAGGAGTGATATTCTTAATTCTATTTAAAATCATTTTTTAATTATACTTTGATTAGAAAAATCTAGTTCCACTTAATTTGTGAATGATATCACTATGAAGCTTCTTTCAGAAATTAGGTGGAACTTTGTGACCGTGGATAGTATACATTATTTGAATATTTACATAGATGCATGTTCTTCTTTAACTTCATAAGAAGATGCAGTGCTTTCAAACAATTTTGGTAATTTATATACACATAAATAAATAGCACTTACCATTGCAAATCCACCAATCATATCAATAACGGAATGCTGTTTAATAAAAACAGTTGATATACTTATTAAAATCATGGATATAAATGCTAATAGCTTATAAAGCTGCTTGTCCTTAAAATTATCACAGCTAACGAGGGCTAAATATGCTCCTACAGAATGTGCAACATGTATACTTGGAAATACATCAGTTGGTGTATCTGTAGAATAAATGTATTTTATTACAAATGAAAATGGATCATTGCTTGTAATATGTGGTCTCATATGCTGAACATTTGGAAATGCAACATAAATAATATTAGAAATAATTAAATTTAATGCAATTAATATGACAAATTTATAGTAATCTTTTTTTGAAACAGTACCTAAGTAAATAAATGTAAATGCCATAAATGCAAACCAAAAATAATAAGCCACAATAAATTCTTTTATAAAGGGTATTTTATCATCCAATGAGCAATGCATAACATACTTTGGAATGTTTGTTCTTTCGATATACGAAAACCATAATAATAATGGTATATAAATAAGCTGTATGGAAAAATGCTTGTACCTATTAAATAAAGTTTTAATAATTTCCATATTTTTCTCCCTTCTGCGAATAAACAAATTAATAATATTATATAACAAATTAAAGTGTAAATAAATTAAAATATATTAAAATGTTCTTAAATTATTCATAGTAAATAAAGAAAAGTTTTCTTGTGATGTATTATCTATACTTTAATTATCTGCATTTAATTTATAAATGGTATCAACAGGAAGTTGCTTTTAGAAATTTAATGGTACTTTGCAGCTTAATACATTATAATGCTTAAAAATAAAAAATCTTCATACCATTTGATATGAAGATTTTTTTAGCGATTATAATTGTAGACGAAGTAAACTAGTTTTTGTTTCTTGTTCCTTGTTTAGCTGCATATTTACTGGAGTTTCCGACATTCATATAGCCATTCTTAGCATTTTTGCTATTTTCGCTATTGTCAATTGCACTTTGAGTCTTTGAATCTTCAGACTTATTTTTACCCATAAAAAAACATCTCCTTTAAAAACATTGGTATTACATAAAAAATATTCCCTAAAAAATACATAAATATTCATAAATTTATTAAATATTTTATTA
>JAUZPN010000068.1 GCA_030705885.1 Bacillota bacterium
AATTTATTGAAATACTTGATACATTAATATTGTCATCTATTTTAAAACTCATGTCAACATATCCACTTCCAAATATTTTTCCCATTGAAATATTGTAGTTTCCTGAACTTAAACCATTATTTATTATAGGTTTTATATATCCATAAGGGTACTCAACTATATTATGATCTGCAAATGACATATTAACAGAAGATATTACCATACTTTTTTCATACTTTTTTACCTTTTTCCCATCAACAATAATATCATTTGCATGAGTTTGGTTACTCCATCCTAAAAACGAAGTTTGATTTACTTCTTCACCTACATTACTTTGAAAAAATGCTGATATTATATTAAATTTTTGCTGATTCATTTTAATCTGTTCAGAGGTCAGTTTTGTATTAACAGTATTTTTAGAACCATTGTAAGTATTTGAACTTATAGGATATACTCTTTGTAAAAAGTCATAAATCTGTCCTTGATAACTACTCTGTTGATTTACATTTATTTGTTTAGTTTCATCTTTTTTTATGTTCCCTATTTTAAAATAATCTGAAGGTGTTAAAACATAACAATCATTTAAATCATACCCAAGATTATTAGTTACTGTTCCAGTATACGTTCCTTTAGCATAGTTAAGTTTACATTCAAGCTTTCCACTAGTTACATTACTATCCTCTAGTTTTATATTTCTTGTTGTAAATATACCAGACTTGTAGAACTCAATATTGTTCTTACCATCCTGCATCACCTTAAAATCTACATGTTTATTATTAGATATAGTACTGCTGTCTTCTCCATACCCGCTGAAAATCAATGGTTTAATAATATTATTTCCAGATACTCCTACATTTATATTTTTATTTTGAGGAGTTAGAATTCCTGCATAAGTATTGCTTGAAACGCCATTAGAATCTACATTTATTATTGATAAAACATTTGCCACAGGCTTACTGATTCTCGTAGTAACACCTGAAAAAAACATTATAGCTGAAAATATTATAGACATAACTGGTACAGTAATCCACATCAATTCCCTTTTACCAAGTTTTTTCAGAACAATATAATTTACTAAACCTACTAATAAAATATATACTGAAAATATAATAATAAAATAATAGCCTTTAGGCATTGGCAGTTCAGGAATATAATTAAGGGCATTAGTAATTCCATAATTATCAGCTTCCCCACCCTTTGATTTTGCTAAAAGCGTCATACTATAATTTTCAGACATTGATAAACTAATCATTTGCTGAGCAAAATTATCCTTTAAGAACCAACTATGAATTGGATCAATTCCTAAATCAAATGAAGCAACTGCTACAGTTCCTTTATTTCGTGAAATCTTCTGTACTAATATTTTTCCATTATCTTGAATAGAAGTTTCGCTTCCATCAACTTTAACATCTAATATATCCAGTTTCATTGGATTTGAGTTATAATCTCCTACCATTTTTTCTAAACTGATAGTAGATATTTGATTTAATTCACCAATCTTTCCTTTAAGAAAATCATCTTGAAAAATTGATAAAGTTTTTTTATAGGATGGTCCTGTTCCAATAATAAGAGTTCCCCCATTATATACCCATTTTTTTAATGAAGTATATTGCTCTTTTGTAAATTTTGAAGTATCAATATTATTAATTACAAGTACATCAAAATTCTTAAGGACATCAGCATCACTTGGAAAAGATTTTATATCTACTTTTACATTTTTACATGAAATACTAGCATTTTGAATATTAGGAGCTTTATTAATGTAGCTTAAGCTTCCATAATCATCACTTAACACCCCTATGTATAAATTATCCGAATTTCCGCCACCCGGAAATGGAACCTCTTTTGAAAAAACTGTTTTATTTCCTTCTACTATATTTATCTTTATTTTTGTTATATACTTCATAATAGGTACATTCATTTTTAATTGTTTAGCAGCATTATTAGCTAGGTTCAATTTTTGAGAATATAATATTACATCATTTGAAACTCCATTGCTGCTTGTTTGAACTTCTATTTGAATTTCACCATTAATATCTTTTAGATTATTTTTAATTTCAATTGATATTGGTACTTCTGTACCTATTTTGTATTGACCATCAAATCCTGCATCCACCTTAAGGTTTATTTTATCATTGCTATCGGCTAATGCTGCAGGAGTTACTCCAAATAATACTATTGCTGAAATAAAAAGTATAACTATTAAATTAAAAATACCTCTCTTCATAATATACCCCGCTTTATCTAAAATTTGTAATTTAGTTAATTATAGAATATCATTTTTATTATGTTGTTGCAACTAGTTAATAACATAATATTTGTCCTTTCTTTTTCACATTTAGTTTCCTCCAATTTATAAATGATAGTTGAAGAAAAGCTTCTTTTAGAAATTTAGTGAAACTTTGTAACTAATGATAGTATATATCTCTTTAAAATTTATAAAAAATAAGTTATAATATAAATGAACTATTATTTTTATACTATGTGAGGGGTATTAAATTATGGAAAATAACAACTTAACAAATGATTCTTATAAAAACAAGAATTCATTTATTATTAAAAATAACTTATATGTTTTATTAACAATTACATGTTTTTTGCTTCTGCCAGTTACTCTCTTCCTTCAATTCGGCGGAATTTTACAAAAAGACTACATTAAAGCTATTTTATCTCAAGCTCAAATTTTACTTTCTGTATCTTTAACTATATTAGGTAAAAAATCGGGTTATATAGCTACCATTTTATTGAATATGTCTGCAACTGTTATTACATCTATAATTGTAATAAAACACAGCTATAAAGCTGCTATTCCCGGAGCCTTTATACCATTAATTTCAGTTGTTATTGTTACTGTTATTTATACCCTAAATAAAAAAATAAATAATAAAATAAATGAAGCTACTGTTCAAAATGAAGAGCTTAATGTACTTTATGAAGAAGTTCTTACAAAAGAAGAAGAACTTTCAAGACAAAATGCAGACCTTGTTGAATTTAATAAAACACTTGATGAAAATAGAGAAACTTTAGATCATTTAGCTAATTATAATTATTTAACAGATCTCCCTAATTTGAAAAACATTTCTAATGTAATTGACTCATTAATTAAAACAAATTGGACATGCTGCTCAAGTTTTTCAATAGTCTTTATTGACATAAATAATTTTAAAAGAATAAACGATACTATGGGACATCCTATTGGAGATTTAGTTCTAAAAGAAGTTGCTGAAAAAGTTTCTAAATATATAGATTCACAAGATCTCCTTGGACATATAGATGGAGACGAATTTCTTTTATTAATTAAACGAAACCTGCCACAAGAAAGTATACAGCATTATATTGAAGGAATAAGAAATCTCCTCTTAAATCACATTTCTGTAGATAATAATGATTTAAGAATCAGTTCAAGTTATGGTATAGCAGTTTTTCCAAAAGATGCAACTACTACTTCTGACCTTTTAAAAATGGCTGATACTGCAATGTATAAAGCAAAAAAACAAAAAAAAGATGGGATTCAATTCTTTACAAAAGAAATGAAAGATGAAATTGTACGAAAAATGAGTTTTGAAAACTCATTAATGTTATCCATCACTAATAATGAACTTTTTTTAGTATTTCAACCTCAATATGATACAAAAACAAAAGAGCTTCGAGGTTTTGAAAGTCTTATAAGATGGAATTCCAAAGAATTTGGTTTTATAAGTCCAATTAACTTTATTCCTTCAGCAGAAGAAACTGGTTTTATTAATACTATGGGGCAATGGATTTTTGAAAGTGCATGTGAATACTTGAAAAAATGGATTGATAAATTTAATAAGGATATAAAAATATCTGTAAATATATCAGCAATTCAAATAAGGGATCCGTTTTTTGTTGAAAATGTTGAGAAAACTATAAAAAGGACAGGCATTAAAGGTAAGAATTTAGAATTTGAAATTACCGAATCTGTATTAATTTCTTCTGTAGATTATACTATAGATCTTTTAAATAGACTAAGACAGCTAGGAATAAAAATAGCCTTAGATGATTTTGGAACTGGGTACTCTTCATTAAGCTACATAAACTCATTTCCTATTGATGTACTTAAAATAGATAAAAGTTTTATTGACAGCATTGATGTAACATCAAAACATGATTCACTTGTAAGCTCAATAATTTCACTAGTTCACAATATTGGTATTGTTGTTGTTTCAGAAGGAGTGGAAACTGAAGAGCAGCTTGAATACCTCAATAAATGTAATTGTGACTATATTCAAGGCTTTTTATGGGGTAAACCTTTAAGTATAGAACAAGTTGAAGTTCTTTTAAACGAACAAACAGAAGATGTTTTAATCAATCAGAAAGATGTTCTTTTAAATAGTAATATTTCATCTTAAAAAACAACAAGTGCTTAACTTTTATGTTGAGCACTTGTTGTTTTTTTATAATTTAAAACATCCTATTAAATCTTCTAACTTTTGAGCACTTTCTAAATTACCATTAGACTGACTAACAATACTACTATTTTTATTGCTTACTTCCATAGCACTTGATGCTATATTTTCTGAAGTCTTTGCTACTTCTGTTACTGAAATTGAAACTTCCTCAATACTATTTGCAATTTGGTTCATAGATTCAGAAATATCCTTAGAAACACCCGCAAATTTTTCTATTATACCTTTAACATTGTCTCCATCATTTTTGTATTGATTACTTACTATTATTAACTTTTCATAATCTTTCAGTACATTTTGCTCAATAAATTTTAAAATGTTTTGTGATGAATTTGATAATTTTCCTACTGTAGTTAAAACTATATTGACCTTATTTTGAATTTCTTCAACTGCCTTAGAAGATTGTTCTGCAAGTTTTCTTACTTCCTCAGCAACTACAGCAAAACCTTTGCCATGTTCTCCAGCTCTTGCAGCTTCTATAGCTGCATTAAGTGCTAATAAATTTGTCTGCTCAGCGATTCCAGATATAGCTTCTGCCATTTTAGATATTTCATTTACAACTTTTGAATCCTCTAATGATTTTTCTAAGCTTATCTTTGACTCTCTATATATTTTTTCTGCCTCTTCCTTTGACTTAACAGAATCATTATTAATTGATGATGCTTTTTTTTGTATGTTTAGCGCAATATCTAATCCCTGATCTGCTTCTCTTGATGTATTATTTATTTCATCTTTAACTGTTAAAGCCATTGCTGTTATTTCTTGTATTGAAGCTGAAGACTGCTCCATTCCTGCTGATATTTCTTCGGTAGCTGCTGATATCTGTTCAACCTTTCCACTTACCTCTGAAAACATATTATTTGTTAATTCACTGCTCTGAACAATTTTATTACTTTCATCTCTTATTAAAATCATACTTTCATTAAGTTTCCCTATTGCATTATTCAATGAAGTAACAGTTTGTCCTATTTGATCATCTGCTTCTACAATCATTTTAAAATTAAGATTTCCTTCAGATATCTTAAAAGCTCCATCTTTAACTTCTTTAACTTGATTAGTAATACTTCTAATAATTAGATATGTTAATACAATCCCCAAAACAATTTCTGCTAATAATATAATAACAATATCGGTTGTAGTATTCCTTGCCATATTTTGTACTGATAATGCTTTTTGCTTTGCTGTACCTTCCTGTAGTTTTTCCAAATTACTTATATTACTTATCAAATCATTTTGAGGTTTCTCTATTTTATTTAATATATTTTGATTTTGAAGTTCTTCATTAGTTATATTAATTTCTAAACCTTTATCAACAGCATCATTAAATGCATTAAATGCAATTTCTCTATTAATTAGTAATTCTTTAAATTCTTTCTTTCCCTTTGTAGTATATAATAATGTTCCAAGTTCTTTTTCTGCTTTATAATAATCTGACATTTTACTGTCTATTGATTTTTTTTGATCCATTATAAATTCCATATTATTACTTAACGCTATATCTTTTACAGAAATTGTAATATCAACAACATCATTATTGAGATCGTATAATAAACTTGATTTTTTGTTTTCTAAATTAACTATATCATTTGTTGTTGAAGTAATTTGAATTAATTTTATTATAGATAATGCACAAACTCCTGCTATAAAAACTATCATTACAGCAAAACTTGCTATCAATTTAGTAGATAATTTAATTTTGTTTAATTTCATAAATACTTCCCCCTGAGTAATTTATTTTTTTGTTCCGAACTAATATTAATAATTTTAATTATAACATTAATAAGATTATATATTGTTTTAAAATAACAGTCAATAAAGTTTATTTTCAATTATACACTTATTATTCCATTTTGAATCAATAATAAAAAGCCATGCAAATGCATGGCTAAACTGTTTACTGTCACAAAGTTCCACTAAATCTCTAAAAGAACTTTTCTCTTCTATTATTTATAAACTAAGTAGAACTAAATGTGACATGGTATATAAAACTTTGAAACAATTATTTTAATACTGAATTTAAATATTTTTTCAAATCTTTCTTTAACATTAAAAAATAACTTGGAATCGCATATACCAATATACCAATTTTAAAGATTTCACTTACATAGCTGCCAAACAGAACTTCAAGTCCGTCACCAAAGTAATATGCTCCAAGTCCAACTAAAAATAAATTCAAAACATAAAACACAAGATTAATTTTTAACTTGAAAATCCCCTTTGACACAATATATACACTTAAAGCAGCACACAACAAACCTAAAATTGAAAAAGTCACTATTAGAAAACCTGATTCTGAGGAGCTTGCCAAAATAAACAATACTGCTTCCAGCAATTCTCTAAAAAAAGTTATTGCTGAAATAATAGCTACACCTTTTTTACCCATTGAAACAATTTTTTGATCTGCCTGAGTACTAAAGTTCTTGGTTTTCCTTAATATTATAACACTAACTAATACTAATATAGAAAGCACTATCCCTAAAATGCCATCAAACAGTTCGCCTGCAGTTCCTTTAAGTGCAGCAGCCTGCGTAAATAATACTGTTCCAATAAATGTTGCAAGAAAGGCACCTACAACCCCACCTTTAAATACACTTATGCTCATTTCTCTCATCTTGTTACTATTAAAATAAACTACCAAAGGAATTATAATCAAGAAAATTTCTATACCTTCTCTAAAGCATATTATAAATGGAGCAAACATTTCGCATCTCTCCTCCCACATTACTCATATTAATAGTCATACCAATGCATTTGATACTTCTATTCAACATATAATATGACCTATTTAATATGTTGTTACAATGTAGAAGAAAATTTTTTTTCTAATTATATATGTCTGAAAACTCTATTTTTGCCTTCTCTTCAATTTCTTTATTTTCATCATTATATTCATTTATCGTACATGCAGAAACTTCATCATTTAATTTTATTATTGGAAATTTAATAATAAACTCTGTTCCTTTATCAATTTTAGAATTTATAGAAATTACTCCTTTTTGTATTTCAACCAGTGACTTAACTAGCGACAATCCAATGCCGCTTCCTTCTGAATTTCTTGACATACTTTTATCCACTTTTTGGAATCTTTCAAATATCTTTTCTTTCATATTTTCTGGTATACCAATACCATCATCTTTTACACTTATTGAGACAAAGTTGTTTTCATTTATATTTATGCTCACATCAATATTTCCGTTTTCTCTTCCATACTTTACAGAATTGGATAATAAATTTAAAATTATTCTTTCTATTAAATTAACATCACAGCTTATGTATACCTCTTCAAATTCAGTATCAAAAATAACCTTTATCTTCTTTATTTCAGCATATGAAATAATAGATGATGTTATATTTTCTACCACATCAACAATATTCTCAATTCTAAATTCAGGTTTAAAAAATC
This sequence comes from Bacillota bacterium, assembly GCA_030705885.1. Lineage (GTDB taxonomy): Bacteria > Bacillota > Clostridia > Clostridiales > Clostridiaceae > JAUZPN01. The sequence continues at coordinate 7,813 of JAUZPN010000068.1, forward strand.
CTGTTTCAATTCTAGTTATATCAATGATATTATTTACAATTCTAGTAAGTCTTAAACAATTTTGTTTAATAGTTTTATTATATTTAGCAATCTGTTTAACATCTCCTTGTTCTATATACTTTTCTTCAAGCTGAATAGCTGAATATATAACACTTATAGGTGTTCTTAGTTCATGTGATATATTTGCAAAAAACTCATTTTTAACAAAATCCTCATGTTCTTTTTCCTTAAGCAGCACTTCAATTTCTTCAGCTTTCTTTCTATAAGAGATGTCCCTAATTGCAGAAATTGAACTTGGATTTCCATCTATAATATTTGTATTTATACATGTAATTTCAACAGGTAATACTCTATCTTTATAAATTAATTCACATTCAAGATTAGGAATATACATCTTATTTCCATCAAATATTTGATTAATTTTTCCTATATTTTTATTTAATCCTCTGTATGTAAAAGTAGATATTAGTTTATTTATAATTTCAGCTTTATCCCTTATTCCTACCATTTCACAAATTCTGTCGTTTACATAGACTATTTTTCCTCCCTCACTTATTACAATACCATCTGGCATTGATTCAATAATTCTTTTATACTCTAGACAATCTTTTTCAATTCTAGCATTTGCATTAAGCAGCTCTTTATTCTTACCTATCAGTTCAATTGCTTTAGTATTTAAACTATTGAAGATCACAGAATATGGATATATTATAACTGAACTAATTAGTGTTTTATATAAATAAAAAAATGAAATAAATTTAAAAAAATGAGCTATATAATTTCCAAAATCACCTATGTTAACATAGCTTGCAAAAAAAATTTCTGATATAATTTTAAAAATTATAGTCAGCATAAATTCATTTATTCTATCAAAATTTTTTTCTTTCAGTTTCTTATTTAGTACAACAGCAAAAAATACAAATATTAGACAAACTCCTACTTCAATTATTCTTTTAATTTTAGTAACACCTTGTCCATCTATATAAAATTTTAATGGTACTTTAATTAAAAGTATCATAACAATAATAAATATTGACACTAAAGTATTAATTATAATATTTCTTTTAAAATTTAACTTATGATTTAAATAATATAATGAACAAAATAATAAAATACTTTCATAAAATCTTGCAGCTAATCTAAACTGCAAAGAAATATTCATACTGCTGCTAAATGGCAAAATCCCATGATATGTTACAATATGAAATAAATCCAAAACGCTTACAAAACCATATACTATTCCTAAAAAACTAAAAAAACTATTTTCACATATTTTCAAAGTACCAATAGATATAAGCATAAGTGAAAATCCAATTGCTACTGTAATTAATTCTATCATTATGTGAAACATATCATCATTATGCCTATGTACGAAGAATGTAACTATAAAAACCGCTATAAGTATTAAAATATCATTTTTTGATATTTTATAATTTAAAAAATTTTTTTTCATAAATTTCACCTCATCTTTTCATAAGTATAATGTATACTTTCCTCATCACATTTAGTTCTAATTAATTTATGAATTATAGCGAGGTAAAGCTTCTTTAAGAAATTTATTGGAACTTTGTGACTGAGGATAGTATACTATCTTATTGATTTTATTCTATCATAATAATCAAAAAAAATAAGGTGAATTTTGTCGCCTAAATTAACTTTTAATTAAAATAATTGTATTATAATAATTAAAATTATAATACAATTATTTTAATTTATATTTATTTTTATTTTTATCAACTAACTTTACGCTTGTCTATGTTTTCTTTATAAGTAACAATATTATCTATTATAAAAAGGGGTCTGTTTTTACTTTCATCAAAGATTCTTCCAATATATTCTCCTGCAATTCCAAGGCAGCAGAACAAAAGACCAAACATTATTAAATTAACAGCTAATATAAAACCTAATGTTAATATATTAGTATTACTTATGATATTTTTAATTATTACAACTATAAGTGAAAGCATTCCTGCTGCAAAGGTTAATTCTCCAAAATATCCTGCAAAAGCAAGAGGTTTAGATGAAAATGAAGTTATTCCATCAAGTGCCAGCTTCATCATTTTTTTAAGCGGATATTTTGTTTCTCCTGCAAATCTTTCATGTCTAACAAATTCCACATATGTCTGTTTAAATCCTAACCAGCTTACAAGGCCTCTAATATATCTATTTTTTTCTGGAAGGGCTACAAGTGCATTGCAAACTTTCCTATCTAAAAGTCTAAAATCTCCTGCATCTACAGGCATATCAACACTTGTCATACTCTTTAATATTCTATAAAATGCTTTTGCAGTAAACTTTTTAAAGAAAGATTCCCCTTCTCTTTTAGCTCTCTTACCATATACTACTTGATATCCTTCTTTCCATTTTCTTATCATTTCAAGCATAACTTCTGGCGGATCCTGAAGGTCTGCATCAATTACTATTACAGCATCACCTGCAGCTGTTTCCATTCCTGCTGAAATGGCTGCTTGATGTCCAAAATTTCTTGAGAAATTTACAAGTTTTATATTTTTATCATTCTTACATATTTCCTCTGTTAATTCTTTTGTCTTGTCCCTGCTGCCATCATTAACAAATACTATTTCATATTCTTCTTTAGTTGAATCCATAATTTCTTTTAACCTTTTGTAGCTTTCCTCAACAACCAGCTCTTCATTAAATAAAGGTACAACTATAGAATATACTATTTTATCTTCCATTTTACCACCTCATTAAAAATATATAATTCTTTTCCATAAAAAGATTATAGCTTTTAATTATAGCAGTAGTATCAAATAAATATGTGAATTTAATGTGATAGAAATTTTCAATAAAAAAAGTGCTGATATCAGCACTTAAATTTAATTACAAAACTAACTCCATTTTCTTTATTAACAGCTTTTATTTCTCCTTTATAAAAGTTAATAATTTTCTTTGTTATAGCAAGACCAAGCCCAAAATTTCCTGTTTTATCTTTATATAAATTATCAAATATATGATCTATATGCTGCTTTGGAATATTTGGTCCATCATTATAAATCTCAAGCACTGCAAAGGAATCCTCTTTCTTTAAACTTACAGCCATCCTCTCTTTTGCATATCTTAGTCCGTTATCTACTATATTTTCTATAGCAACCTGTATTTTATCTGAATTGCCCTTAATCATAACTTTGTTCATATTTAAATCCCATTGAATTTTGCTGTTAACTACTTCAAATCTATTAATAATATGAAGAACTAATTCATGTAATTCTATATCTTCATTTTGTTCATTATTTTCAAGTACATAATCTAATGTATTTAAATAAAGCATCTGCTTAATCTTTTTTTCTAGGTTAATTGCTTCATCTCTTATTATTTGAGCGGTTTTTTCAACAGAATCAATATAAACGCCATCAATTATAGCAGCTGCATGACTCATTATTACCATTACTGGAGTTTTTAAATCATGAGATATACTTTGTAAAAACATTTTTTCTTCTTCATCAGCTCGTTTTAATTCATTTTTCATATGATTCATGGATTTTGCAAGCCTGCCTATTTCATCTTCACTATTTATGATAATAGGTTCCTTCCAGTCTTTATGTGCTATTTTCAAAGTATATTCTTCAAGCTTTTTAAGTGGTTTTGAAATATAATTTGCAACAATCTTTGCTGCAAAGAAACCAATAACAATAAATAAAAGACCAATTCCGATTACCATATATAAAAGATTATTATCTTCTATATTAGGAAGATATGAAACCAGATAGTAATTTCCTGAATCACCATACTTAATAGAACTTACAACAAATAAATATTTATTGCCCTGATAGGATTTAGAAAAATGTTTATCACTAACATTATTATCATTAACAAAACCAGCCATCCACATTTTTACTGCTTCTTCATTAAAGCCTGGTGGAATGTGAACATTATTATTTTGAGGAGGAGGAAACATTTTCTGCATTTTATTTTGATCAACTGCCTGCATTCCATTATTTGCATCAACCATTTGTATTTTATTATTTGTACCAATTGTGTATATAAAAAATTTACTTCCCTTCAAATTACTAATTTTATCAAACCCAACTATAGGCTCATTATAATTATTATTCTTAATAAGCTGTTCGTGTGAAACTGTTAAATCATGAATTTTTGACTTTTCACTGATTTTTCTATAAACCATCATATAAATTAAAGATAAACTGCATATAATTATTAAAATCACTACATTAAATGTCATCCAAATCCTCATGGTTAAAGATTTATACTTAAGATGTTTCATTATTTCACCACCAATTTATATCCATATCCATATACAGTTTCAATATTCATTTTTTCAACTTTTTTTCTAAGCCTTCTTATTGTATCATCTACAACTCTGTCTGAACCAAAATAGTCATCACCCCATACATTTATCAAAATCTGATCTCTTGACACTACTCCATTTTTGTTATCAGCAAAATACTTTAAAAGCTCAAATTCTTTATTTGTAAGCTGGATTTCTTCTTCATTCAAAAATACAGCTCGCTGTCTTTTACTTATTCTGTACCCTGAAATATTTATCATTTCTTCTTCTGGCTTTTTTTCTTCTTTCCCGTAAATTCTTTCAAAAAGCTTGCTTATTCTAATAATAAGCTCTCTTGGCAAAAAAGGCTTTGATAAATAATCATCACTGCCAAGTTCTAATCCAACTACTCTGTCAAGCTCTTCATTTCTTGCAGACATAAAAATTACTGGTGTATTCTTACTATTTTCTTTTATAGCTTTGATTATTTCATATCCATCAACATCAGGCAGCATTATATCAAGAACCCAAAGATCCGGCATATCCTTTATTCTGTTTATAGCAGGTACTCCTTCTGAAAAAGTAGTAACTTCATAGCCTTCCCTTTCTAGATATTTTTCTAGTAATATTCTTAAACTTTTTTCATCCTCAACTAAATATATTCGCTTTGACATGTAAACCACCTCTATAAATAGTTTTTAATTCTATTTTATCAATCTTCTATAGCTTACATTTTAGCATATAATTTTATAAAAATTATAGTCAAAATATGTGAAAATTATGTGTTTTTCATAAATAAAAATCCCCAAAAGCAACTAAATTTATTCAATAAATTTAAATCACTTTTGAGGATATTTTTAAAAATTAATCATCATTTCTTAATATGTTAATATTCTTACCCTGCATTACTTTGTTCATATTTCTTACAGAACACATCTTTCCGCACATTGTACAGCTGTTATCATGTTCAGGTGTAGATTCTTTTCTATATCTTCTTGCCTTTTCAGGATCAATAGCAGCTTCAAACATCTTTTCCCAGTTTAATTCCTGTCTCGCTCTAGCCATTTGATTATCCCAGTCTCTTGCTCCCTTTATACCTTTTGCAATATCTGCAGCATGAGCAGCTATTTTTGAAGCAATAATTCCTTCTTTCATATCATCTAAGTTTGGAAGTCTTAAATGCTCTGCTGGTGTAACATAACAAAGGAAATCTGCTCCATTGCTTGCAGCAATAGCACCACCAATTGCACTTGTTATGTGGTCATAACCTGGTGCTATATCTGTAACAAGAGGTCCCAGTACATAAAAAGGTGCATTGTGACAAAGTCTTTTTTGAAGAAGCATGTTAGCAGCAATTTCATTAATAGCCATATGACCAGGTCCTTCTATCATAACCTGAACATTTCTCTCCCATGCCTTTAAGGTAAGCTCTCCTAAAGTCATTAATTCTTTTATCTGGCTTGCATCCGTAGCATCCTCTAGACATCCAGGTCTACATGCATCTCCAAGACTTAATGTTAAATCATACTTTTCACAAATGTCGAGAAGCTTATCATAATGTTCATAAAAAGGATTTTCATTACCTGTAAGCTCCATCCAAGCATAAAGCAAAGAACCTCCCCTTGATACAATATTCATTATTCTTGGATTTCTCTTAAACACCTTAGCAGTTTCTCTGTTTATTCCTGCATGAATTGTTACAAAATCTACTCCATCTTCTGCATGCTTTTCTACAACCTTTAAAAACTCTTCTGAGGTAATTTCATTAAGTTCCTTATCATAAAAACCAACTGCATCATACATTGGAACTGTACCTATCATAGCTGGTGACATTTCAATTAAATCTTTTCTGAATTGTGCCGTTTTACCATAACAGCTTAAATCCATTATTGCTTCAGCTTTCATATCAAGAGCTGTTTTTACTTTTTCCATTTCTATTTCTGTATTGCAGCAGTCCTTTGAAATACCTAAATTTACATTAATTTTTGTTTTTAAACCTTCTCCTACTCCTTCAGCACTTAAAGCTTTATGATTTTTATTTGCAGGTATTACCACAGTGCCTTCAGCTATCTTGCTTCTTAAAATTTCTACATCCATATTTTCTTTTTCTGCAACAATTTTCATTTCATTTGTGATTATTCCCTTTTTTGCTGCATCCATTTGAGTTGTATAATTCATTTCTTATTCTCCTTTTAGTTTAATTTTCATAATTTAAACATCATGATTTAATTTTAATCATTTCATAAAAAAACAAGCTTCTTAAAGAAAGCTCGTCATGCATCTACTATCCTCAATCAAAATTCCAATAAATTTCTAAAGAAGCTTCTCTTTGCTATCATTCACAAATTAATTGAAACTAAATGTGACGAGGAAAGTATAAATAACTTAATTTTGCAATTAGGCTTCCCTCCGGTAGTGCTGACTACATCAGGTTCAAAGGGTCAGGATTTCTCCTTCTCAGCAACAGCTCCCCCAGCATGATTTTTATTTAAATAATTTATTTCTAAAATCATTGTAAGGTATTTTAAAAAAGTTTTCAACAAAAATGTTAAAGAAATATTAAAAATGCAGATGAAATGATGGAAAAGTAAGATAATTAACGCTTACTTAACTGCAAAAATCACTTGAATTTCATCATCAATGTACATATTAATATATTTTTCAAAAGTCGAATACACAAATTCACGTTTGTTTGCGAAAACACCGCAGCCGAATGCACCAAGTATTACAGCTTTTGGTTTCTTTTGTGCTGTCAGACAAATAATATTTCTTATTCTATTATCCATAATTTCATTAATTTTTGAAGAAGAATAAAAGAATTTTGCAAACCTTCTGTTTACAGCAGGAGATGTTATAAATGAACATGTAGCAGGATTTTTTAATAAAACTCCATCATCATTCCTTATTACCGGAATATCTTGTGAATATATCATTATATCGCTATATGTAGGCATGATGTGCATACGATTATAATTATAATAATGTTTTCCGTATTTCAAACTGTAATATAACATTGAAGCCCTGCAAAGGCTTTCCTCCTGAGCATTTCCGCCTATAATATATGCCCCGCCTGGAAACATGGCATTTGCAAAATTCAGTATGATGATTTCTCCATTCAACCCCTTATCTCGAAGATTATGCAATGCTGTGATACTTCCACAATTGATAATATTCTTAGTGACAATATATTTCAAAGCTCTATTGACTTTAGGTTGATCAA
>JAUZPN010000069.1 GCA_030705885.1 Bacillota bacterium
ATATAAAAATTTTATAATACTAATGATATCATAAAATTTACATAATGGGAAGAATTAATATAAGTAACTTTTTTAGCTTAATAATTTTTTGTACCTTTTCATATATTTATCTTCAATAAAAGGAGCTACAAATTCAAAGGTTTTCTCATTACCACATTTTGTACATACGCATTCACATACATCATAAGGCATATTGTCCATTAATACAACTTCTAGGTCATTAGCTAGATATTTTCCGCCGCATACATGGCATGGAGTACTATTTATTATATTGTATTCACTTTCAATATATTTCATTATTTCTCTGTAAGTCATGGGTAAGCCTCCTTTAAATAGCTTTAAAACATAAATTAAAACATCAAAAGCAAAATATATATTGTTATGATAATCTTAGCACTAAGAAGTTTTTTTTGCAATAGTAAAATATCTTTCAGAATAAACAAGTAAAAAAGACATATATATTATCATAATTATACTATGAAACTCTTAAATGGAGGTATAAAAATGATTAATTACATTTGGTATTTTATTTTAGCTATTGGAATAATTTTTGGGCTTGCATTTGGTAAAGGAGCGGTTATTTCAAAAGCAATTGTTTCTTCAACAAATGGTTCAGTGGAACTTGTTGTAGGACTTATGGGCATAATGTGTTTATGGTGTGGAATTATGAAGATAGCCGAGAAAAGCGGGCTTACTGAGAAAATAGCCAAGCTATTAAAGCCAGTCCTTAAATTAATTTTTAAGGATGCATCTAAAAACGAGAGAGTATTAGGTGCTATAGTAATGAATTTAACTGCAAATATGATGGGACTTTCTAATGCAGCAACACCATTTGGAATAAAAGCTATGGAAGAAATGGATAAACAAAATGTAGAAAAAGGAACAGCCACAAATGATATGGCATTATTTTTAGTATTAAATGCAACTTGTATTCAGTTTATACCAACAACAGTAATTTCCATTAGAGCAGCATGCAATTCTCAAAACCCTGGATCAATAATTATTCCAGCTATAGTAACAACTGGAATAGCATCTGTTATGGGTGTTGTTTATTGTAAAATTCTCCAAAGATTCTTCTAAAGGAGGAGCAAAAATGTTCGAATATATAATAGTATCAATAATTCCTATAATTATAATTATTGTTATAACCTATGGTATTTTAAAAGGTGTTCATGTTTATGAATGTTTTGTAGAAGGTGCAAAGGAAGGACTTTTAATATGTTATAAAATTTTTCCATACCTTCTTGCAATGCTGGTTGGAGTAGGGGTTCTTAGAGAATCAAAAGCACTAGATTATTTTATAAACTTTATTAATCCAGTAGTAAAGCTTATTGGCTTACCTCCAGAGGTTGTTCCGCTGGTGCTTATAAAACCGTTATCAGGCAGCGGCGCTCTTGGAATATATGCTGAAATACTAAAAAAATATGGTGCAGATACATATATAGGCATGGTTTCTTCAATAATAATGGGTTCTACAGAAACTATTTTTTATACATTAACAGTTTATTATGGAGCAGTGAAGATAAAAAAGATTCGTCATTCTTTATGGGCAGCTGTTTTAGCAGATTTAACTGCTATTATTACTGCACTGGTTGTAGCAAAATTTATAAATAGTTTATAAACTGTTTAGATTAAATTTTGAAATTTTGAGTAAAATATAGATAATTGAAGATTTAAATACAAAGTGCCTTATGTAATTGTAAACATGACATAAAAAGATATATAATAACGCTTTTAAGGTAAGCAATAACTTGATAATATAATAAAATTTATGTATAATACAAAAATAAAGGTCACTAAAACTGCATAATAAAGTATATGCTTATATGTATATTAGGGTAAAAATAATAGAAATTGAGGGGAGAAAAATGGAACCACAAAAAACAAAAAGTGAAGAAAATGTTAATACTGAGGATGAAAACAAAGGAGTTGCATTAGGTATATGCTTTGGAGCAGGGATTGGAATAGTGGCTGGAACAATTTTCGGAAGGATATCTTTATGTGTTGCTTTGTGTTCAGTGATAGGAGCTATTGTTGGTATAATTAAGGATGGTATTAATGAGCAGAAAAATAAAATAAAAGAACATAATCAGCAAATTTAATAATGGGAGGCTAAAAAAATGATTGAATTAACTAATGTAAATAAGAGCTATAATGGCAAAGTAAAGGCAGTAGAAAATTTAAATTTAAGTATTTCTGATGGTCAAATCTTTGGACTTTTAGGACCAAATGGAGCAGGGAAGACAACTACAATTAAAATGATTACAGGTATTCTTAACTGTGACAGTGGTGCTATAAAAATTAATGGTATAGATATAAAACAAAATGCTATTGAAGCAAAAAAGCAGTTTGGATTTGTTCCAGACAGTCCAGATATGTTTTTAAGGCTTAAGGGCTTGGAATACTTAAATTTTATTTCTGATATTTATGGAGTGAATTCTGAAGATAGAATAAAAAGAATTGATGAATTTTCAAAACGATTTGAACTTACAAATGCTTTAGGAGATAAGATTCAAAGCTATTCACATGGTATGAGACAGAAGATTGTACTTATGGGTGCTCTTATTCACGAACCTAATGTTTGGATATTAGACGAGCCTATGACAGGACTTGATCCAAAGGCATCCTTTGAATTAAAGGAAATGATGAGAGAACATGCTGTTTCTGGAAAAACAGTACTTTTTTCTACACATGTATTGGAAGTAGCAGAGAAAATATGTGATAAGGTTGCTATCATAAATAAAGGTAAAGTACTGTTCTGTGGAACACTTGATGAAATGAGAGAACATTTCAAGGTTAATGAATCGCTTGAAAATATGTTCTTGGAGATGACTGAAAATGAATAATATATTAGTATTAACCAAAATATTATTAAAAACAGGAAAAGGAAATAATAATGATAGCAAAAGTAATGTGAAGAAAATTATACTATATATATTTTTAGCAATATGTTTTCTCCCAATAGTTTTTATGGTTGTATCTTTTACAGCAAGTGCTGCCTTTGCACTTTCAAAGATTCATCAGGAAGCTTTAGTGTTAGCTTTAGGATTAGCTGTATCTTGCGTTATTATAGGATTTTTTGGAATATTCTATGTTATGTCAACATATTATTTTTCACAGGATGTTGAGCAGCTTCTTCCTCTTCCGTTAAGACCTTATGAGATATTACTTTCTAAATTTATGGTAGTGCTTGTGTATGAACTGTTAACTGATATATTCTTCTTGGCACCTCTTCTTATTACATATGGTATAGTTATTAAAATGGGTGCAGTTTATTACTTGTATGCAGTTATAATATATTTTACCCTTCCAATAATACCACTTATAATTGATTCATTAGTAATTATGATAATAATGAGATTTACTAATTTAGGAAAGCATAAAGATATATTAAAAGTTGTAGCAGGAGCTTTAGGCATAGCATTTGGCGTTGGAATGCAGATCGTTGGGAATATAGCCGGCAGAAATGCTGTAAATAGCAACATGAGCATGGATGAAATATTAAGAAAAACTAATTCACTTGCTGATTCTGTTACAAAAATATATCCGAGTTCTAAAATAGTAGTAAACAGCCTTATTAACAGCAACAATATACAAGGCATATATAATATGGTTCTATATATTGGTATAACAGTGCTGCTGATTTATATAATGAGATTTATAGGTGAGGAGTTTTATTTTAAAGGAGTTATTGGAATTAATCAATCATCTAGCTCAAGAAAGAAAGTTTCTGAAAAAGAAATTAAAGCAAGTACTATTCAAAACTCATCATTAAAATCATATGTATTGAAAGAATTAAAATTAATAATAAGAACACCAGCATACTTTTTAAATTGTGTACTTATTAATTTGATTATGCCCTTATTTTTTATTGGACCTTTTTTATCAAGTCGTGATAAAATATCAAAAAGTATAAACATGGGAAATTTAATTGCGAATCCTAAAATGTCATCAATTGTATTAACAGCAGCATTTGCTTTTATAGTTTTTATTAGTGCGATGAATCCGGCAGCTTGTACATCGATATCTAGAGAAGGTAAAAATTTATTTACTACAAAATATATGCCTATAAGTTACAAAACTCAAATATTAGGCAAAATTTTATCAGCTGTAATATTAAATGTATTAGGAATAGTAATTTTGTTAGTTGCAGCAGTAGGAGTGGCTAATGTACCGATTTTGGAGTGCATATTAATACTTATTACAGGAATTTTAGGTATTTTCTTTAATGCATTTATAGGCATTTTTATTGATTTAAACTATCCTAAACTTCAATGGGATGATGAACAAAGGGCAGTTAAACAAAATTTAAATGTTTTTATTAGTATGATAATTGGAATGGCTGCAGGTGGTTTTACCGCAGTGCCTCTAATTATATTATCACAAAATTTATGGTTTGCTTTTAGCATATTAATGGTAGTGTATGGTGTTATTGATATATTATTGTATATTTTAGTTTCTAAAGCCGGGGTTAAGGCTTTTGAGAAATTAGAGGGTTAATAGTATTTGAAAGCTAAATTATGAGAGGTTAATATATGAGCATCAGATTTAAATTAAATCTGATGCTTTTGTTTTGCACATATTTTTACTATATATAGAAAAAATTAATATAAAATTTAAAATAATTATATTTTACATTAAAAAAAGTATTATAAAATGACGAAATATGATATAATACATAATATAGTGTAAAAAACAAATGTGAAATTTAAAACTTATAAGGGGGCAGAAAATCATGAAAGTTGAATATGTTAATCCATTTCTTGAAGCGTTTTATGAAGTAATTTTACAAGTAATTAATGTTAAAAGTGTAAAGGGAAAATTATACATTAAAGAAGGGAGTCAAAGTAAATCAGGAGAAGTTATTATAAGTATAGGTGTTACGGGAGATTTAAATGGCAATGTACTTATGAACATGGATGAGGAAGCAGCAAAATGTATAGCATCAAAAATGATGTTTGGAATGGAAGTAAGTGTTTTTGATGATATGGCAAAGAGTGCTATTGCTGAATTAGGTAATATGATAGCTGGAAATTCAGCAGCTTTTTTTGCAAAGATGGATAAGATAATAAATATAACTCCACCAACATTATATACAGGAAAAAATTTGAACATATATAATTATAAAACTCATAATTTATGTATACCTATGAGTGTGGATGGAAATGTTGTTGAAATAGACATTTGTATAAGCTAAAAAAAGTGTAACAAAACAATAATTATAAAAATTAAGGTTTTGTTACACTTTTTTAATAAATTATAATTATACTATCCTCGGTCACAAAGTTCCAATAGATTTCTAAAAGAAGCTTCTCTACGCTATCATTAATAAATTAAGTGGAACTAAATGTGACCGAGGAAAGTATACTTAATTAGTCGGTTTTAAATCAACACTTGTACACTTAGGATATTGACTTGTATCCCAAATATGGTCTTTAGATAACTCATCGTCATTTACATTAAAATAGTTATAAGTAAGAATGTGTAAAGGTACAGGATCATCCCAAGTAGAATCAATCTGATAGTAATTTCCATTAATTAATACTATATTCCATGCATGAGATCCACCAGATTCACCAGATCCATCAGATTTTTTAGAACTTCCTATAACTATTTGACAATTAACTCCTGCAGCATTTAAGAGCCTGAACATTGCTTCACTGTAACCTTCACATACTGCTTTATTCTTTAAGAATACTCCATAAGCATTAAATGAATCTTCTTGTTCAGTATAGTTTGGATCAGTTGAATAATCATAACTTGTATTATTTACAATATAGTTATGAATTGCGGTTTCTTTTTGAAGTTCTGTCATACCTGGTTTTATTATAGATGATATAATAGTCTGCACTGAAGTATTAACTGCATTAAGTTTAGTTAGAAATCCAGAAGGATCATCCTTATAAGATATGTGTATTCTCCATTTATTTCCGGAATATTTTTGATATCCATAGCTTGAAATATATCCAGCATATCCTTCATTGTAACATACATTTTGTATTGCATTACATAATTCATCAGGTGAAATTGAATAGTTAATATAAACAGGTAAATCTTGAGCTTTACCAATATATATTTTCAAAGCAGCATAAAGGTCACTGTAGTTATTTGCTGTAATTGAAGAAATAGTGTCAAGAAGCTGAACTGCATATTGAGGAAGTACAGCTTGTCCCCCTAAAAATATAACCTTACTGCTGGCTGTAGAATACTTATTATAATAATCTACAGCATCACATGTTAATGAGGTATTGCATAAGAGCATAGGAGATAAATTTTGTGCTGCTAATGCAGAACCAGACAAAGCATCTGGAAAGTTTTCTCCAGTAGCCAAGTATATATTAGAAAAATCAAATTCACTAGAAAATTTATTTAAAATCGCCATATTAGTTTTATATCTATCAGGACCATAAAGCCTTTCAGTATTTGGAATATTACTGATTGATTCATTAGATATAACACCTGTTCCGCCAATGACATAAGTATTAGGAATACTTTTTTCACTAATATAATTATTAACAATTTCAGGAACAGCATTTTTACTAGTTAAAAGTATTGGAATACCTTTTTTAGCTGCAATAGGAGCTATAGAAAGTGCATCTGGGAAATCACTTCCAGTTGCTAGAACAATTCCATTGCTTGCATCTAACTGCTCAGCAACTTTAACGGAAGTTTCATATCTATCAGTTCCTGCAAGGCGGGTTATATTATTAATTCCTAAAGCTCTTATCTGATTTTCTGTCTGCGAAGATACAACGCCTGTCCCACCTACAATAAAAACTTGAGTAACTCCAAGTCTTTTAAGTTCAGATGATGCTGCTGGATTTAATTTATTTGAATCTGTTAGTAGTATAGGTGCATTGTATTTTTTGGCTAAAGGTGCAGAACATAATGCATCTGCGAAGCCATCTCCATTAGCAATAATGGCTGTATTAGATTGCTGCCAGCCTGATTCACAGATTTGTGCAGAAGTTTCATATCTAGTATTGCCCTGTAATCTGTCGGTATTAAGTGCGTAAGCATTTTTTGGAAAAAGAATAAAAGTACAACATAATAAAAAAAGGGTTAATAGGGTTTTTTTATTTTTCATTCAATACACCATCCAATTCAAGTTTTTTATATTATTATTTTATCATAAATGTAAATATTAATCTATATTTTAATGTTTAAAAGAAACTGTTATATAAATCTTAATCTTAAATTTGGTTATTTGGATGGCAAACAATGTATTTCCTTAACTCTCAATTTTCAACTCTCCACTAGAAAAATATTATGCTTTTATTCAAATTATGAATGTAAGATTTTACTATTATAATAGTAAAACGTAAAATATTATGATAAAATTAAATTAGTAATGATTTAATAGGGAGAAAAAGTATGAAAAAAGAATTTTTAGATATATATGATAATTACAATATGGATATTGCAGAAAGAGAAGAAGTGCATAAGAAAGGATATTGGCATGAAACGTTTCAATGCTGGATAGTAAAAAAAGAAAATGAAAAAGATTTTATTTTATTTCAGAAAAGGCAAAAATCCAAGAAGACCTTTCCAGATAAATTTGATATAACAGCTGCAGGACACCTTATTGCTGGGGAAGGACCAGAGGATGGTATAAGGGAATTAACTGAAGAACTTGGAATTAATGCAGCATTTGAAGACTTAACTCATGCATTCGTAATAGAGCAGGTGCTTTATGGAGAAGATTTCATTGACAAGGAATATTGTAATGTGTTTTTATATAAATGTGATAAAGAGTTAAAAGATTATAAGCTTCAGCTTGAAGAAGTTTCAGGACTTGTTAAAATTGAATTAAAAGATATAATTAAGCTTTTCAATGATGAAATTAAATATGTAAGCGCAGAAGGCATACTTTTAGATGATTATGGAAACAAAAGTGATGTAAATTTAGATTTATATAAAGAAGATTTTGTACCTCATAATAATGGATACTATGAAAAGATATTTGAAGCAGCAGAAAGGTACTTGGTTGAAGGTAAATAAGCAGTGGAGGCAGATATGAATTTAAAGTTTTTAGGTGGAGCTAGAGAAATTGGAGCTAGCTGTATATTACTTAATATAGATAATAAGAACTTAATGCTTGATTGCGGTATAAGACAGGGCGGAAATAAGGATATATTACCTGATTTTAGAACTGTTCAAGAGTGCGGGGGATTAGATGCAATTATTATTAGCCATGCGCATATGGATCATATAGGTGCACTTCCAATTATAAGCAAAGAATATCCTGACATAAAGATTTATATGAACAATATGACAAAGGATTTAGTGAGAGTTCTTTTAGCAGACAGCTTAAAAATAATGAACAGCAGAGAGGGAGAAATTCCTCTTTATGCTGAAACAGATGTAGAAAATATGTTAAATAGAGTGTTTACAATAAATTATCAAGTAAATTTTGAGATACTTGATGGAATAAAACTCACTTTTTATCCAGCTGGTCATATAGCTGGGGCAAGCTGTATTTATGTTACAGCAAAAGAAGGAAGCTTTTTTTACTCAGGCGATTTTTCAATTTTTCCTCAGAAATCTATAGATGGTGCTAAAATTCCAAAGCTTAGACCTGATACAGCTGTTTTTGAGTCAACATATGGTGACAAACTCCACAGTAATAGAGATTTGGAAGAAGACAGGCTTATTAATATTGTAAAAAAATGTATTAATGAAAATGGAAAGATGCTTATACCAGCTTTTGCATTAGGAAGATCACAAGAGGTTCTGCTTATTTTAAAAAGAGCTATAAATAATGGCAAACTAAAGAAAGTTAATATTTATGTAGATGGAATGATTAAAGAGATAAACCGCACATATATATTTAATCCTTTATATCTTAAAGGTGTTCTTGGGAAAAAGATACTTAGAGGTATAGAGCCTTTTTATGATGATAATATTAAAGCTGTTTTAAACAATAAAGAAAGAGAAAGTATACTAGAAAGTAAAGAATGTTCTATCATTGTATCCAGCTCAGGGATGCTTACTGGAGGACCAAGCCAAAGCTATGCAGAAAAAGTCGCATCAATGGAAAATGGATACATTGTAATAACAGGATATCAAGATGAAGAGTCGCCGGGAAGAAAGCTTTTAGATCTGCTTGAAGCAGAAAAAGATGATAGAGTGCTTGATTTAAACGGAAAAAGCATTCCTGTAAAATGTAAAGTAGACAGGATAGGGTTATCCGCTCATGGAGATAAAGGTGAAATAAAATCTCTTATTAATCTTTTAAGTCCTAAAAATATATTTCTTGTACATGGAGAAGAAACAGTAATAGAAAGCCTTGCAGGAGAAATATCAAGAGAGACATTAAGCAGAGTATATGCTCCTAAAGTTGCTGAAAATATTGAAATATTTATTAATAATCCAAGAAAGCAGATAAAAAAACAGTTGGAATTTGTATTAAATAAAAAAACAGCAGTAACAAAAGAAAATTTGTCTGAACTTTGGAAATTTGTTAATGAAAATTATGGAGAAAGACTTTTCACTATAGAAGAACTTTTGCAGATATGGAAAGGAAACAGTGAGCTTAAAGATAAAGAAATTCATAATTTGCAGAAAACTATTTTTTCATCTATATATTTTGAAAATGATTTAAGAAGATTTTTCATGTTTAAAACTAGATCTAAATCTGAAGTAGAAGAAGCATTAAAGCCAAAAGCATTAAAGTTAAATGAAGTTTTGGATTATGTAAGTAAGTATTTTAAGAATTATAACTATAAAAAAGCAGGATATAAGCCAGAAGAAAAAAAAGTAATTTTAAATTTTGATTTTCCTAGAGCATTAGATTCATCAATAAATGAAGTTATCAGTAATTTTGAATCAGAAACATGTCTTCAGATTGAAATTAAGGAGCAGACAAATAACAATGCTGCTGAAAACTTACTCAGAAGATTGCTCAAAAATGCACAAATTAAGAAAATTTCTTTTTTGATAAATGAATATAAAGTTTTAGTTAACATAAAAGGTAAATCATCAAGCTTTACAAAAGAGAAAGAAGAATTTTTTAAAACTGCTGGACTTGAACTTATTATTAAAGGCGAAGATGATGGAGAACAATCTTTAAATAATAATCAAATATTTGAAAGTATAAATTCAAATGCTATGGAGCAGAATGAAGCTATTAACTATATCGATAACTGTTTTAAAGAACAGGAATTTAAACCATATAAAAAAAGCATAAAAGGAAAAAATTATTTTGAACTTAGTTTTATTTCACCTAATATTGGTAAAAAATATGAAGAAATGCTGAAGATAGTAGCTGAAGATATTGGCTGGAATATAGGTATTTCAAATTCAGTAAATCAAAATGAAATAGTGAACCTAGCATCAAGACTCTGCAGTGAAAATGACATTATGCTGAAAAAAAATCCTTCCTTTAATCCTGGAAGCTTGAAAGTAGTATTAAAAGTTGAAAATGTTGATACAAAGATACTTGAAGATATTAAAAAAGAATTTGATTATAAAACAGGTTGCAGCTTAGAATGGTAACTAAGCAAAAAATGTGCTGAAAGATTTTTGCTAAAATATTATATATTCAATACAAAGTTCCAATAAATTTCTAAAAGAAGCTTCATCTCGCTATCATTTACAAATTAATTGGAACTAAATGTGACAGAGGAAAGTATAGAATCAAGAGCAAGTTTTTATTTTTTATAATCTAATATTTTAACAACATCATATTCATCGAGTTTGTCTTTTAACTCTAGTGTGCAATCCTTAACTTTTTCGCCATTTTTCATATTAATAAGAAAGTTTTCAGTGCCTTCAATAGGAAAATTAATAGCTGAAGTTTTAAAGTGCATAGGAATAACAATGTGACTATGTATGTTTTTTGCTATTTCGCCAGCTTCCTTGCCATCTATAGTAAAATTGCCTCCCACAGGAATAAATAAAACATCAATGTTTCCTATTTTAGAAATATCATCTTTAGAAAGTGTATGACCTAAATCTCCTAAATGGCACAATCTAAATCCATCCATTTCAAATATGAAAATTATATTCTGCCCTCGCTTAGCTCCTTTTATTTTATCATGATAAGATGAAATACCTGTTATTTTTACACCAAGAGTATCAGTAAATCCAACAGTGTCAATAATTTTAGGATTGTTTTTGATTTTAGTTGTATAATCATGATCAAAATGATGATGACTTATTGTAACTATATCTGCATTTTCCTCATAAACCTTGTAACCAACAGTATCATCAAAAGGATCTGTCAATAACTTTAAACCTTTGCTGCTTTCCAATAAAAAAGATGAATGACCAAGCCATGTTATTTTCATAAGAAACCTCCTTACTCCTAAATATCAAAATAATGTTTATTTAACATTATAGACTAAAAATATAAAATGGTAAACATCAGCTAACTTTTTATTTTAAATACCAGACATCTAGTGATATAATTGGAAGTATGAAGAATTTTTGAACAAAAATACAATTCTAAAGGGTGGAGAAAAATAGTAGGAAAATGGTCTTCACCAGGTTATAGAATATATCTTATTATAAAGCAATAGAGCTGGTTGATTCATTAGAAAAAAACTTGCTAGAGATAGTAATCAGGGTACAGGTAATGTCATCATACATAATGGGAATTATTAGGTATATAGTAAAACCAAAAGATTTTAAAACCAGCAATTATAAACTTTGTAAAATTATAAATTATTATTGATAAGGTAGGTAAAAATATATGAAAGTTAAAAAGCAAGTATTGATATTCTTGGTTAGTATGCTATTTCTAGTAGGTGCAACATTTGCTTTGCAAGCTAAAATTATAGATAAAAATGTAGAAGAGAAGAAGACACTTTCGAGTATAGAGAAAAAGGATAATTTAGTGCCTACAAATTATTCTGAATTAATTAAGAATAGCAACTATAAAATATATAGAAGTGATGAAATTGAGGCTCAAGATCTAAAGTGTGTAAATGAAAAAACTTATGAAAAAATTGCTGAGATATGTAGTAATATAGATTTTATGGGAAACTTTAAACCTATAAATTTAAAAGAAGATTCATTTTACAGAGAACAATATTTAAAAGTATTAAAGGGAGATGAACCTTACATTAATAGACTAGAATAAAAGGGAGAAGCTGATTTAGTTGAATTTGATCCTCAAAATATGAAGGAATATACCTATTACTACTTTGACATGAATGGAGATGGAGTTCCTGAATTAGTTATATTTAGTAATAATACGAAAAGTTTTGATGATAATATAAGGTATATGGATATTTTTTCTTTTAATACAAAAACTAATAAAGTTGAGTTATTGGATATTGAAAAAGCAGGAAGTAGTTTCTTTTTGGGTAATAATAAAATGGGTGCTTGGTACGATGAAACAGGACTTACCTATGAATTCTATGAGATAGATAAAAACGGAGATAAAAATTCTAAAATATTCTTTCGTTCTGCAGGATATATTAATGATATTACAAAACAAGAAGAAGGAGTATATATGGTTGGTTTTGGTGAAGAATCTGAAGAAATTGAGAATTATAAATCACTTGCAAAAGAAATGGATGAACAATTATTTGAGAAAAATTCAATATATTTTCTAAGGATATCAAAAGAACAATATGACCAAGTAACACAAAACTATTTTAAATCAAGAAAGGCAGCAGAAGAGAATATTAAAAAAGTTACATATACTTTTGATGAGTTATTTGGGAAATTTAGCTGGAACAATTAACAATAGTATTGCTGAATACAAGTTTAATGATAAATGATTCTAGTGTTGGACATATAGGGGTATATAAACAAATTTGGAGATTTTGCGAGGGATTATGATGTTAAAAGGAATTATACGAAACCCAAAGAGTAAAGCAATTATTATTGTTGTGATTGTGATTTTTTTAATCACAGTAGTTTATTGTGTTGTTCAACCAAGGAAAGAAAGTAAAAGCCTTATCTCAAAAAAAATAGAATCCAAGGAATTTTCCGCTGTTTCTGGCGATTGGAAAATAATAAAATATCTAGGCGGAAGTGTTGAATATCATGGGGCTGAGGCAAATACAGAAGCTGAAAGGAGCGAAAATAATAAAATAATAAAGGAGGTAAAGGAAAGGTACTTAAATAGAGAACTTCATATAGATTCAAAAAATATAACAGCTTTTTCACCTCCGACCGAGTTAGGCTATCAAGTTTTGAACTTGAATGACTTGTCCTTTATATATAGGCAGCCTACTGATATGCGGGATGGCATATCACCTCCATTTTTATGTATTTCATTTAGACTTAAAGATTATGAGGATTCTTTTGGTTTAATCGTAGACACTAATGGTATTGCAACACTAATAGTTAAGGGACAATTCTTTCGATTAGAGAAAACAATTAAGGATTAGAGGTTAGTTCTGACATTATATGTTAATGATCAATTAGTTGTGACAACCAGGACTCCAAATGGAATGATACTACAGAGAACAATAATTGATAAGTCAAAACTGATAAATGGAATAATATTTATAGGTGTTGATGCAAAAAATACAAATGATGCAAAAAACTCAATTCACTAAAATGAAAGGAGAAAATTTATGTTGGAAATGGATTGAAAGATGTGAAGTTAATCTAGATGATTATACTGATTGTTTAGATAATCCAACTGAAAAAGATTTGGTATATTATACATCAACTGAAAAAGATAAAGATTGTCAAGAAATTTATGGGATGCTATTGCAGATTGTTTCTTATACAGCTATGCAGGCAATAACAGAAAAGGGATTAAGTTTACCACAATATTTAGATGATATTGATGATGAATACTTATATTCAATAATTAATTTGGCTATTAAAAGGTATAGAAACATAGAAGAAAAGATAAAAATAGTTATAAAATATTGCAATGATAAAATAATAAATGAATTGAATACTGTTATAAAAATGAATGAAGTAATAAGTATTTAATGATTTTTAGAAATTAGCTGCAATAAAGCATATTAATATAATAAAAGGGTCAGACATATCAAGCCTAATTAGATTTTGAAAGAAATTCCAAAGGTACAAATAAAATTAAAAAATATTGTAAAATAATTAAGGAGAATCTTCAGAAAATAAGGATTCTTTTTGCATAAAAATGAATATTTAGTGTAGGATACTGACTAAAACCTTGAAAAGTATAAATAAAGTTAAAAATAGTGATAAAAATAGAAGTAATTAAATTCAAGGAAAAAGTATAGAAAAGAATAATAGTATATGATAAAATAAATAAAAAGAGGATAATATAAAAGGAATAAAAACTATAAAAAATCTAATGAGGAGATAAAAAAATTGGCTAGAAAACATGATTTCGACGGAGCTTGGAAATCGATATTAGAGGCATTTGAGGAAGAAATAATAGAATTATTATTTCCAGAAATTTATGAAGAAATAGCATGGGAAAAGGAAACTGAATCATTAGATAATGTGTTATACTTTCCTCAGGCACATTTAGTTCCACTTAATTTATAAATGATAGCGGAGAGAAGCTTCTTTTATAAATTTAGTGGAACTTTGTGATTGGGGATAGTATTAAAGGAAATACAAAAAGAAATATTTGATAAAGATAATAGTAAAAATATAATATCAGATAAAATAATAAAGGTAAGATTAAAGAATGAAAAAAGCAAGATATTATTTATACATGTAGAAGTACAAAGTTACAGTAGTGAATAGCATATATTTGGTGAGAGAATGTTCAGGTACTTTTATAGGATATGGGATAAATTTAGATATAAGTATAAAGACAAATCAGAGATAGTAGGAGCAGCAATATATACGTATAAAGGAGAAAGAGGAAAAGACAAAAAGTATGTGTATAAGTTGCCAGAAATAAAAGAGGATATATTAGTATATAATTTTAGGACAATAGATGTTGAAAGTATAGAATTAAAAAGTATAAGTGAAGAAAATCCATTAAAATTAGTATTTAAAATAGCAAAGAGTTTGTTGGAAACAAAAATGAATGATGAAGACATATATGAAGCAAAGATAAAATTAGCATCAGAACTTAGAAATTATGATAAGGTTAAAAATGAAGAGCAAATAAGGGCATTAGTAGATTTTTTAGAATACTTATTTTTAATTGAAAGTCAAGAAATAGAAAAAAAGTATGAAGATTATAAAAGAGAAATGGGAGGTGCATTTAAAATGAGTATAGATGAAATAAGAAGAATGCATTATCATGAAGAAGGTAGAGAAAAGGGCAGGGAAGAAGGCATAGAGAAAGGCAGAGAAGAAGAGAGAATACAAACAGCTAAAGAAATGCTTTTGGATAATGAGCCAA
>JAUZPN010000007.1 GCA_030705885.1 Bacillota bacterium
ATGGTTACACATAATGAAGAAATTGCAAAGATGGCAGATCGTGTTGTAAGAATGAAAGATGGAAAAATAACTGACATTGTTGAAAACGAGAATCCATGTAGTGCTGTAGAACTTGAGTGGTAAAGGGGAAAAAGCATGAAAAAAATATATGTAATAGATACATGGAGACACATGAAGCGTAATATTATAACTGTTTTTGCTATTATTTTAATTGTTAGTCTAGGGATATCCACATATCTAGGAATGTCTTTTGCAAAGATATCTATGAATAGAACGGGAAATTATTATTATTCAAAACAAAAATTACATAATTTTGAGATAAGTTATAATTACGGAATAACAGAAGATGATTTAGGAAAAATAAGTAAGATAGAAGGGATAGATGCTGTAGAAGGTCTTTATAAGACAACAGGTTTTTTGAAGATTGGAGGAGGAAATAGGCTGGTAACGGTACAATCCGTTACAAAAAAAGTAGATGTTGCAAATGTCATTAATGGACGTCTTCCGGAGAAACAGAATGAAATTGCTATTGAACAAGTAATGGCTGAAGAAGATCATGTTACAATAGGTGATGAAGTTGAAATTAACTGTGAAGATGAAAATGGAACAAGCTATCTTTTAGAAAAGAAATTTAAGGTAGTAGGTATCGTGGAGCATCCTGCTTATTCTTGTAATTATGTATATAGCCGCCGAGGTCTAAGCGAAAAAGGAAATGGAAATTGCCAAAACTATTTTCTTGTATCTAAGGATGCTTTTAATAGTGAGAAATTAGATACTTGTTACCAAAGTGCATTGGTATGGAGTGATACACTTAAAAAATATAACTGCTTTTCAGAAGAATATAAGAAGGAAAGTGATAAAATAAAGCAGCGTATTGAGAAGATTGAAGGAGAACAGAGTCCAGCTCGATACAATGATGTGAAGAAAAAAGCAGGTGAAGAGATAGTTAAAACTAACTGGAATATTTATGACCGTAGTGCAAATATAAGTTATGTAATGTATTCTGACAATGCAGATGGAATTGGAAAGTTGAGTTTTAGTTTTGCGTTTGTATATATTGTAGTTGCATTTATGGTTTGCTATTCTAATATTGGACGTATGATTACGAAACAAAAACTTTTAATTGGAACTCAAAAAGCATTAGGATTCCGAGCCGGAGAAATAGAATTACAATATCTTTCTTATGCTTGTTTTTGTACCTTTTGGGGGTGTGTCTGGGGTGTTTTATCTGCAGTATTTTTTATAGAGAAGCTTTCGCTAAAGAGTTATATACCGATGTACTATTTAAAGAATTATTTTATTGTTTACGATACTAAGCTGATTGTGATTACTATTATAAGTGCCTTTGCCTTGACATGTATTGCAACATTAATGGCTTGTAGAAAACAGATTCGAAAATCTACAGTGGTGCTGCTCAAAGATGAATTAGTTGGGGATAGCAAAGAATTTTTCTTTGAAAAATGGTTTTTATGGAAAAAGATATCTTTGTTTAGACGTACTGTTATTAAAAACCTATTAAATGAAAAGCGTCATATGATAACGACTATTATCGGAGTCGCTGGATGTACAGCACTTATGATCATCGGATTTACATTAAAATTTGCCATTTCAGATGTGAAAGTGCAGCAGTTTCAACATATTCAGAAATTTGATTTGAGTCTGCAAGTTGAATCAAAAACAAATGGTAAAAGCTACACAGATGAATTAGATAAATTTCAAAATCTTAAGTATATGAGCTTTTTAGATAAAATGGTAGGAGTACGGCTGAATGGGAAGGATGATATAGTTGCGGACTTGTTATGTGCAGACACTCGTGAGTTGAATGAGTACTTCCAGCTGAAAGATGAAAAAATGAAGAAAACAATAGGGAACTATGGAGAAGGTGTATTAATTAGTGCTAATACAGCACAGTATTATCACATTAAATTAAATGATAAGGTTGACATTATGAAAGAAAATGGGGAGAAGGTTTCTGTCCCAGTTGTAGGAATTGTTGAAAATTATGTATGTCATATTATTATTATGAAACCTGATTATTATAAGAAGGTAATGGGTGAGGACGCTCAAAATAATATATATTTTATTAAATTAAATGGTACTAATGAGGGAAAATTAAGGCAGGCTGTATGCACTAAGGAAGGATATATTGATTTAGCAGGAAAGGAAATGGGGATTAGTATATTCAAAAACATTGCAGATTCCCTTAATTCTGTTGTTGAAGTAATGACTTCTCTATCTGCAATCATGGCATTAGTTGTTGTGTTGAATCTTATTATTATGTACATAAATGAAAAATCAAAAATGCTAGCTGTCATGAGAATAAATGGTTATTCAATACGTAAGACAAAATCATTCATTAACTTTAGTAATATAATACTGATTATTTCAGGACTATGTATTGGTGTTTTAGTAGGAATTTTACTGGGAATACAAATAGTTACCATTATAGATAATGACTGTGTAACATTTATTCATACACCAAATTATATGGCATGTCTTTTAAGTTGTGGTATTAGTATCGGATATTCAATCATAATTGGTGTAATAGGGAACAGAAAAATTAACAATCTTGAACTAACTAACATTAATAGATTTGAATAATGTTTGCAAAAAACTTAAATGCATAAAATAGAAATACATAAAATAGTTTAACTTAACAGCACTAACATTAGTTAGTGCTGTTTTTCTTCAGTTCTTTAATAAACTCTGTAAATTGCTTCTGCCATTCTTCTTCTTTTGCATCTGCATTTAAGTTATTAGGTGCAAGTTCACCATTTCTTAATTCCTCAGAAAATACTAGGTTTTCTAAAACTGATAGTTCTGGGACACTTAATGTGCTAAATATAGTTTTCATTTCTTCATTAAACAAGCAGTTGGATTTAAGCATATCTATAAAATCTTCTAAAGATTTTATATTTTCATTTATAATAGTAATTTTGCCTTCAATATTTTCACATTCCATTAATTCCTGTATCATGGTTCTAAAATCTTCATCTTTCATCTTAGGTACATTATAGAAAGTTGTACCTTCGGTTTGAGGATCATCTTTAGAGCTGGTTATAACAATATTTGAAAGGTTGTTATTTTTAGCTGCGGTTGATATTCTAGAAACTAATATATTAATATAATTTTTAATATATTCTGATAGGGTAGTGTTTTCTTCATTAAAATATTTTATGATTTTTTTAGCAGCTTCACTAATAAGCATATTTATTTCTATGGAATCCATACTTTTCAAGTTATTAATTATCATAGTACCTTGAAGTTTAGAAAGAATTATGATGCTAGGCTCATTTCCTGACAGAACAGAGAAGATATTATTGGTTAATACTATTTCAAATATGTTTATTGGAAACTTTACAGAGTCTATTTTGTATACTGATGCATGGTCAATAAACAGTCTTTGTATATCTATCTTGTTAAAGTAACTGCAAAATTCATTTTCCATCTTGAGTTTTTCAAGGTATTCTTTAATATAGAAAATACCTCTTAATTTCATATCATCAAATAATAAAGGGTAATCAATATCACAATCTCCATTTTGTGCATTAAATACTAAGTTGTAGCTTTTGAAAAACTTTGGAATTCCTTTTTCGATTGTATCATTATATACTTCATTTTGTATGTCTAGTTTATTTTCTTTAACTTCATTAAGCAGCATCATTGTTTCAATAACAGCTTCTGATACAATCTCGATGCCGCTATTGTATATTTCTTGTAAGCTTTTTACTTTTAGCAGTTCTATACAGCTTTCAGGGTCCTTCAGACTTGAAGTATACGCATCAATAGAATAATATAATGAATTTAGCAGGCTTTCAGCTGTTTCAACACTTACAGAAGTGCTTTCATTTTTGGTATATCTTTTTATTAAATCTTTAAGTATAAATATTACTTGACTTTGGAAGGCGGTAATGAAGCTTTTATTAATCATGCCAGCTTTAAATGCTTCTTCTAAAAGTGAATTTGTGTATTGATAAATGTTTAAATTTTCTGTTTTTATATATATTTTTTTATCTATATTATTAGATACCATTATTATCATCCTTCCCTAATAGAAAATCATTAAGTTGATTTTTGGCTCGGATATTTCTCGCAAATATCTCTATTTCTCTGCCTTGAAGAAGTTCTATAGATCCTTTGCAGGAGTTATTAAAGTAATCCATCATCCTTTCTATTAATTCTTCATCTCCTATGGAATCCTCTGTTTCGTTTTTTAGATAATAAAATATCTCCTGTAAATCAATAAGTGTTGAAGTGTAATTCTGTTGATTTATAAAGTCTGAGGTGCAGAAGCTGTTTATAAGTTCTTTTAATGTTTCTATACTTAAGTCAATTCTTCCATAGCTTTGTAATGCATAAGTTCTCTGTTCCATAATTTCCATTGCATCTTTTTCAGTTAAGATCAAACCATATTGTATTGAGAAATCATTAAATTTCATCAGTTCATTAATTTGAATTTCTTTAAGTACCTCATTCATAGAATTGAAGATAACAGGTAAATTCATTAGATATCACCTCTCATATTTTGCTCAGATATATTTATCCACTTAACTATACTTTCCCCGTAAAGTTTAACTAGTTATTTTTGAAAAAACTATTGACTTTTTGATTGAAATGGTGTATAGTTAAATTGTATAAGTGTTTATATTATGTGCATATTATATACCCATTAGGTAGTATTGTCAATACAATTATTTTTTGTGCAAGGAAACCTGACAAATCTGAAGTTTGTCAGGTTTATTTTTTATAAATTTATAAGCTGATTTTTAATATCAAGGCATAAATAGGTTGATATACACTTAATTACTATTAAAATAAAATATATGACTTTAAGGACAAATATGTTATAATTAAATATAACTATAAATATAAATATGAAGAGGTGGAATTTAGATGAAAATATTTTCAAAGAAGTTTTTATCATCAGTGATGGTGCTTATGATTACATTAAATATAGGTATATTAAGTCCATTAGTTGTATTTGCAGATAGTTCTTCAACGGATTTTGTAATTGATAGTAATGGAGTTTTGACTGGTTATAATGGAAATCAAGAGGAAGTTATAATTCCAAGTAATGTAAAGAGTATTGCTAATTATGTATTTAATTATTGTGATAGTATTAAAGTATTAAAAATTCCTGATAGTGTAAAAAGTATTGGAATGAATGCATTTTATTCATGTCATGGGTTAATCGATGTTACAATAGGTAGTGGCGTTTCAGAAATAGGAATTAGTGCTTTTGAAGAGTGTATTAATCTAAAGTATGTAACGCTTTCAGAGGGTTTAAAGCATATAGATTATGCAGCTTTTAAAGATTCTCCAATACAAAAGTTAATTTTACCAAGTACTTTATTGTCTATTGGTGACTACGCGTTTTACGCATGTTCAGGATTAACAAACATAACAATACCAAACAGCGTTACAAGTATTGGAAATTATTCATTTTGTTATTGCAGTTCAATAACAAGCATTAAATTATCAAATAGTTTAACTAGTATAGGGAGTGAAGCTTTTAGTTGCTGTAGAATAACTAGTATAACAATACCTAGTAGTGTAACACAAATAGGAGATAGTCCATTTACATATTGCTGGTATCTTCAAAACATTAATGTAGATACCAATAATAATAAATATTATAGTAGTAATGGTATATTATATGACAAAAACAGTACAAGCCTTGTTGAATATCCTTCGGGTAAGAAAGATAAAATTTATATGATACCACTTAATATAACTAATATAGATAATGGTGCTTTTATAAGCTGCAGTTATTTAAATCAAATTATAATAACTGCAAATGTAACCTCTATAGGCTCTAATTTATTTAAATACTGCACCAACTTAGAATTGGTAAGTGTAGATTCTAATAATAAACAATACATAAGTGATAATGGAATATTAATAAATAATAATTCACATGAGTTAATCAAATATCCTCCTAAAAATAAAATGACATCTTATGAGGTTAAAAACAATATAAAGATTATAGATGATGAGGCATTTGATGGTTGCAGTAATTTAGGGAGCGTAACACTTTCTGATGGATTAACACAAATAAACTCATATGCATTTTCTGACTGCAGCAGTTTGCAGAAAATAATTATTCCTGATAGTGTTAAATATGTGGGAGACGGTGCATTTAACAGATGTACCAGTTTGACAAGTGTAACATTATCAAATTACTGTACTGATATAGCAGCTGGGGAATTTGAAAATTGCACAAAATTAAATGATATTGAAATTCCGTACAATGTAACCTCTATCAAAGATAGTGCATTTTTTAATTGTTCTGCACTAACAAGTGTAACAATACCAAGTACTGTAACTAATATTGCAAGTCATGAACTTAGTAATTGCAACAATTTAACATTATATGTTATAGAAAATTCTTATGCTAAGGAATTTGCTATTCAAAACAAAATTTCATATAAGGTAATTGAAGATCCATATTATGGTTTTTTAATAGATGCTAATGGTGTACTTATTAAATATAGTGGAGATGGAGGAAATGTAGTTGTTCCAAAAGGGGTAAAGAGTATTGGTAGTTATGCTTTCTCTCCACAAACTAAAATAGACAGTTTGATAATTCCGGAGGGAGTAACAAGTATACAAGACGGAGCATTTGAGAATTGCAATAACATATATAGTATAATTATTCCTAAAAGTGTAACATCTATAGGTAAATCTGCATTTTATGGATGTATGAGCCTATCAAAAATAATAATTCCTGAAGGAATAACAAATATACAAGAAAGGACATTTGAGTATTGTATTAATTTAAAGAATATAACTATTCCAAAAAGTGTAACAACCATAGGAAATTCTGCATTTTCTGAATGTACTCAATTAGCAGAAATAACTTTTTCAGGTGGGTTAACAAGTATAGGCGATTTTACATTTTCTGATTGTATTGGATTGACAAAAATAACACTTCCAGATGGGTTGACGAATATAGGTAATTATTCATTTCTTGGCTGTAGTGAATTAAAACGTGTGGTAATACCAAGTAGTGTAATAATCATAGGAAATTCTGCATTTAAGAGTTATGGTTTAGAAATTTGTGGGGTTAAATCATCTTATGCCTACAAATATGCCATGGATAATAACATTAAATTTATAGATTTAAATATAAATTATGGAGATGTTAATGGTGATTCAAAAGTTAATGCACTTGATTATATATATATTAAGAGATATATAAATGGTTCTATTAGAGTATTTCCATATACAGATGGAATGAAAGCATCTGATTTAAATGATGATGGAAAAATTGATCAGAATGATTATATTTTGCTTAGACAATTTCTTATTCATAAAATCAATAAATTTCCTGTTCAATAGTTTATACAAGTAGTTAATGTAAAAGTTAAATTTAAAAATGTAAAAACTAATAGCACTAACATTAGTTAGTGCTATTAGTTTTTATATTAATTTTTGAAGTGTTTTATTTATAATATCTGAAACTTCCTTTTTATGTTGATTTATAAAGAAGTGGTCTCCTTCAAATTCATAGAAACTGCACTCCCTAGATGTACATTTACGCCATAACTGTAAGTATTCATGTGGGAAGTAAGAATCCTGATTCCCATTTAAAATGCTGATTCCACAATTTAAATTAACTATTTCCTGATTATAGTCATATTTTTGAACTATGTTATAGTCGCTAAGCAAAATAGGAAAAAGAAAATCTCGTATTTCTTTATTATTATTAATTTGGATTTTAGTTCCTACAACATCAATAAGTCTTTCAAAAATCTGTTCATCAGAGTAGTCATTACCCATTTTATAAGCATCTTCAACATATGGTGGAAAACGTCCAGAAAAGAAAACATGTATGGGTTCTTTTTTATTGTTTAATCTTATTTTGCGTATTAATTCATAGGCAAGTATTGTTCCCATACTATGGCCATAGAAAGCATAAGGACCTTCATCAAGTTCGTGAGAAATTCTACTGTATATATCAATAACAGCTTCATCTATACTTTTATACAAAGGTTCAGATATACGTTTTCCATGGCCAGCAAGCTCTATAGGTTTCATTTCAATGATGTTATCAATATATTTTTTCCAGCTTAAATAGGCACTTGCAGAGCCACCTGCATAAGGAAAGAAATAAACCTTTATTTTTTCCAATATTATTCCTCCGGTCTATGCTCGTTCAGTATGGTAAAAATGTCTCCAATAGTTTCAATAGTAGCAACTGCAGACAGAGGTATACTTATTTCATAGGATTTATTCAAAAATAAACCAAGGCTGAATAGTCCTAGTGAATCAAAACCTAAATCTTCATATATGTTTGTTTCTTTAGATAGTTCATTAATTTCAATTCCTGTATAACTTGATACCTTTTCAACAAAATCAGTCCATTCAATTTTTTTGCTCAT
The DNA here is from genome assembly GCA_030705885.1 of Bacillota bacterium. Lineage (GTDB taxonomy): Bacteria > Bacillota > Clostridia > Clostridiales > Clostridiaceae > JAUZPN01. The sequence continues at coordinate 8,385 of JAUZPN010000007.1, forward strand.
GATAAGCACCTCCTAGTATATTTTTTAGTTCAGCTTCAGCTATTTGTTTAAGTTTTTCAAAATTTACTTTACCTACTCCTGAATTTTTTGGTATATCATCAATAAAAGTTACCTGGTCTGGTACCATGTAGTTTGCTAGTTGAGACCTGCAGTGTTTCATAATATCCTTTAGTTCTACTTCTGCACCTTCATGTTTTACTATAAATGCCCAAATCATTTCTCCATATAGTGGATGAGGGACACCAACAACCGCAGAGCTTTTAACACCATTTAATTTATTTATATAATTTTGAACAACAATAGGAGAAATAGATTTTCCGCCTCGTTTTATTAGGTATTTTTTTCTTCCTAGCAGTGTAATTGTATTATTCCCTTCATTTCTAACAATATCACCTGTTTTAAACCAGCCATCCTTAAAGCTATTAAGTGTTTCGGTTTCATTGTTTAAATAACCAGATACAACATTATTTCCTTTAACATATAATTCGCCTATGCTGCCAGGTGGAATGCTGTTACCTTCTTCATCTCTTATATCAATTTCATTTCCAATGTTTTCTACAAGTTTAACAATATTAGTTGGAATGCTTTGATTTTCTTCAATATAAGTATTATATGTCATAATAACATTACATGTTTCAGAAAGACCATAGCCGTTTGAAAATACCTTTATGTTAACAAATTTATCCTTTAATCTTTTTATCAGCGATGGTGAAATAAAATCCATACCACTTGATATTCTATTTACACTTGTTAAATCATATTCATTTAGGTTAGGCAGCGATAAAATTGCTTCAAAGAATGCAGGTGGAGCAGTTATAGTAGTTGGTTTCCACATAGTAATTAGTTCTAGGTACTTAACTGGTGAAACATCTGATGAATAAATTTGACAGTTTCCTGAAAGTAAAGAACCAATTTGAGTAATCATTCCAGAAGTTGATAGTGGAAATGCTGCTATATTTATACGTTTATATCCCTGCTGCGTCAATTCCTTTTGAGTAGGTCTGCCTAATTCTATAGCTGCATAAATTTCTGAGGCTATATTTGATTGCGTCATGGCTATACGCTTTGGAATTCCTGTAGTTCCAGAGCTGGAGGCTATAACAAATTCAAAGCTTGAGCCTTCACCTTCTTTAAGTATAAAATCCAAAATGTTAATGTCTTTATTAACAGTGTTTGAAAAAGTATAATCTGCAAGACTATTTTCTTCTATTGTTACAAGCTTAAATTGAGCATTAATTTTTTCAGAAGCTTCTTTAAGAGAAGGAAACTGCTCAGAAGTAGTAATAACACATTTAACATTTATATTTTTAAAGGTAGTTGCTTTGGTTAAGTCTGGAATCATGTGAAATAATGGTACTGCACATGCACCAAGTCTTGCTATTGAAATAAAGATATAAAACAGTTCAGGACGATTGGCCATGGTATAGCCTACTTTATCACCTGATTTTATTCCGAGCTTTATTAAATGATAAGTATAATTGTCAACATTTTTTTCAAATTCTTCAGCTGTAATAGTTTTACCATAAAAATGAAGAATCTCTCTTTTAGGTTCTTGGCTTTTTATAAAATCTTCATATGCCTCATAAACTGTCTTTAAATTACTTTTTATCATTATTATTCACCTTCTTATACTGTCTTAAGTATTTATATTGAACTTTTCCAATGTCATTAGGTATTTCATCCATTAAAATTACTTGATCAGGAATTTTGTAAGCTGCTAATTTTCCACGGCAGAATTTTAAAATCTCTCCTCTTGTTATTTCAAATCCTTTTCTAGGTTTAATGTATGCAACAATCATTTCACCAATAAGTTCATCTTTTTCTCCAACAACAGCGATAGACTTAATATAAGGATGAGATAATAGAAAGCCTTCTATTTCTTCAGGATAAACAAGGTTAGCTCCTCTTTTTATAACCCTTTTAGCTCTTCCTGAAAATCTTATTCTACCATAAGGTTTTTGAACGGCTAGATCCCCAGTATTAAACCATTTTTCACCTTCTATACTAATAATTCTAAGGTCTGTTTCTGTTTTGTTTTTGTAATATTCATTAATCAAAGCATCTGTGTGTATAAATATAGTACCTGTTTCGCCTTCTGATACTTTTGCACCTTTCTTATTTAAAAGCTTTAATTTTGTAAATGAGAGCTCTCTAAATTCATTAACATCAGCATCCTGATCAAATTTTGAGTCCCATACAACCATAGTAGCAGTTTCAGAAGAGCCTATGACATTTATTAACCTAATGCCTAATTGTTTAAAAAATATCTGTGCGACCTCCATAGGAAGCACTTCTCCAGCAAAATAGCACATTCTTACACTAGAAAGATTATAGTTTTTAAAATCAGGAAGAGATAATAGTATTTTTGCGAGTGTTGCTGTCAGCTGAATAATTGTAATTTTTTTCTGTTCAATAGTTTTAAGAAACTTTATAGGATCAAAAGTGGGCTGATATAGGACTGTACCTCCTTTTAATATGAGCTGCAGCCCCATTCCAAATCCGCCCTGATGATATAAAGGCATGCCTAACAGCATAATATCATTTTCATTTAATCCAAGATAATCTCCCATATCTTTTTGTGATTTATAAAATCCAAGGTGCGGAACAACAATTATTTTAGGGTTTCCAGTACTGCCTGAAGTACATGCAAGCATTAATGGATCTTCTTCATTAGGAGTATATATATTATCATAAAATTTATCTTTATTTGATAAATTTAAAAAATCATCAAAACTTAAAATATTCTCTAAAGTTTCATTTTGCACAGAAATAACAGTTTTTAGTAAAGGAACTTCATTTCTGATATTTAATAAATTTTGAAGTATAGCATTTGATCTATAGCAGTTTGCAGTGAAACATATCTCAATATCACCAATTGATATAAGCCTGGACATCTCCCACTGGCCAATCTGCGGATCAAATGGTACTGGGTGAGCACCAAGTTTTACAACAGCCCAATAAATTTCATACCATAGTATAGAATTTGGAATTATAAGTGCAATTTTTTGTTTTGGTACTGTTCCTAAATTATATAAAGCTGAAGCAATGTTATCAACCATTTCTGTAAATTTTTTATACGTTACTTCTTCTTGATCTATAGATAATAATATTTTATCAGGATATATGAGTGATTCCTCAAGAATTAACTCATATATGTTTTTACTTGGTATTATATCATTAATCATGAAAATACCTCTTAACCCAATCAGCAGCAACATTTTTAATCCAATGCAGCTGCTCTCCTACAGGCATAGTGTGGGTTACAAACTGTTCGGTTGAAAATACTGGTTCATCCTCAATTATAATCTTTTCTTTTGGACCTTCAGCATTTTCAAAAAGATGCATTGCACTTTCAAGTGTCATCCAATTATCATGTTCTCCATGTATAAATAAAAATGGACATTTAATATTACCTTCTTCAAGTATTTTCATTTCATTTGAAAAACCAGGGTTTTTAACATTACCTGTTTGATAATTAAACCAGTCTCCCTGCTTCATCCATTGAGGGGTAGTTCCAGGGCTGACCTGTGTAATACGTAGTGCAAAAAATGTTACACATAACGAATAACGAGGATCAATAGATGCAGCTCTGTAAGCATATCCGCCTCCCATGCATAAACCATATGTTCCAATCATGTCACTTCTTATATCGTCTCGTGTTTCAAGAAAATCAGGTATTTTTTTGAATGCGGTGTTAAGGTCATCAGCACAACATTTAATATCTTTTAAGAATAAAGCTTCTCCACTTCCAGGCATGTCAGGAACTAAAACAGAAATACCTCTTTCTACAAGAGGTCTTGCAAGCATATGCATTTCTTCCTTGCAGCTTCCTAATCCTGCATAAACGATAACGCAGGGTGTTTGTTTTCCAAAACTTTTGTCAGGATGATGTAAATAACAAGGGAGGTATCTATCCTGATCTAAATGAATGTAAAGCTTCTCAACATTTGAAGAATAGTATTGAGTACTCTTTCTATAACAGCTGGCATATTTAATGTAAATTCGTTTTTTCTCATCAATAGTTGGTAAGTTTATTAAAAAAATTGAATAATAACATTGTGTTGCAAAAAAGTAAAGTTCACGTGCTGTAATAAAGTTATTGTTTTTGCTAGCTTCTTCAGCAATGGATATATACCTTACGGCCTTCTTTTCCCATTCATCACTCCATGCTTGCTGCAATGAATTCATGTTAAAGTAATTCTTTTTTTCAATTGAAGATAGAACAAACTCAACATCAATAGGATTAACACCATAAATTAAAAGCCTTGTAATAACTGGATTTAATATGTTTCTAATTGACCAATTAATGATAATCGTCCCCTTTCATATATAAAATAATTAAATAAATTAATATTAATTAAGAAAACCAAGAAATTGATGTTTTAAGTTCAGTTTCACTAAGAGGCTTGCCCCATAAGAAGCCTTGAATAAAATCACAATTATGTTCGTTTAGATAGTTAAGTTGTTTTTCTGTTTCAACTCCTTCCGCAACGACAGCAATGTTCATTTTATGCATAAGATTAATAAGGTCTCCAACTATTTGTTTTCTAGTATTATAATGATTAAGTTCATCAATAAAACTTTTATCAATTTTAAGAATATCAATAGGGAGCTTATGTAAATAGCTTAATGATGAATAACCTGTTCCAAAGTCATCTAAAGCTATGTGAATACCAATTTCTTTTAACTTCTCAAAAATCCTGGCTGCATATTCAGCAGATGATATAAAAACGGATTCAGTAACTTCAAGTTCAAGCTTACAAGGATCAAAGTCAGTTTCGCTCAACACTTTTTTTACCATGTCCACAAATGTTGGTTTCATAAATTGAATTGTGGATATGTTTACTGAAAGAATAACATCAGCATTTAAATTACTAGAAATTTCTTTAAATTTAATGCAAGCGTTTTTTAAAATCCATTCACCTAATGAAATAATAATTCCTGTTTCTTCAGCTATTGGTATCATGGTATCAGGATTTATAAGTCCTAATTTTGGAGACTGCCATCTTACAAGTGCTTCAAAGCCTCTTAACTTTTTTGTATTAGTAGTATATTGAGGCTGAAATACAACATATATTTCATTATAATCTTGTGCACTTCGAAGATTGTTTTCTAAATCAATTTTTTTAAGAATCAGTTCCTTTAGTTCTTTATTAAAAAAGTTTATATCATTTTTTCCGCTGCTTTTAACTTTATACATTGCCATATCAGCATTTTTAAGAAGTTCATCTGAGGTTTGACCATCATCGGGAAAAATTGAAACTCCAAAGCTGGCACTTGTATTTAAAACAAAGTTTCCAATCTGAAAAGGTTGGTTTAATGAGGTTTTAATAGATTCAATATATTCAATAATTTCATCATTCTTCAAAGGTCTTTGAATGAGAAGCGCAAATTCATCACCACCGATTCTGCCTATTAAATCATTTTTATTGATGATTGAGCATATCCTTGATATTACAGCTAATAAAAAATCATCGCCAGTACCATGACCTAAAGAATCATTAATTTTTTTGAAATCATCTAAATCAATAAATACTAAAACAAAACGCATATTTTCGAGTTTAGATAGATTTATGATAAACTGCATCTTCCTTAAAATCATAGATCTATTAGGAATTCCTGTGAGGGAGTCAAAATATGCAAGAGTATTCAGCTTTTCTTTTTGAGATAAAATTTCAGCAATTTTATCATTAAGCTGATTTATATTATTGTAAAGAAGAGAAACAATAATAATGGTACAGATTGGTGTTACAAATCCTGGCATAACATCAAGCCTGTTTAAAAATATAATATGTATAATACTAGTAATACATTGAGTACAATTAAGTAAGACAGCTGTTATGTATCCTTGTTTATTAAATTTTATTTCTAAGTATATTGATATCATTACTTCAACCTGGGAAATTATGGCCGCTAAACTTCCATTTGTAGTTTTAAACTGAATGAAAAGCAGAATTACATATAATATAACAAAACATAATAATATAATGAACTTTACAGCTAAAGTAATGCTGCTATTATATTCTACTATTTTACTTTGTGAAATATTGTTATAATTCTTTTTTAGACCTTTAATATGCATATAGATAGTCCCTCCTTTCATGGATAAATATACTGTACTTTCCTAAATCACATTTAGTTTCACTTAATTTATAAATGATAGAGGAGAGAAGTTTCCTTTAGAAATTTAGTGGAACTTTGTGACCAAGGGTAGTATATGTCTTAAATAAGTAAAATCTTTTAGAAAATCATAGTTATATTACAATAAAATTCTAATATATTTATATTATATATAAAAAATTAATCCATTTCAATAAAATCACTCATAATTTTTATAAAAATTTAAATAATAATAATAATAATATTTAATAAAAGGTTTTATTGCATGAACCATGAAATTGTTGATTTTAATTCTTCTTCATTAAGTGGTTTGCCCCACAGAAATCCTTGTATATAATCACAATCATAATTATTAAGGTAGATAAGCTGTTTATCCGTTTCAACACCCTCTGCAATGACCAAAATATCCATTTTGTGCATGAGAGATATAATATCTCCAACAATTTGGTTTTCTGAATTTGATTTTAAGATATCATCAATAAAACTTTTATCGAGTTTAAGTATATCAATAGGAAGCTTTTGTAAATAATTCAGGGAAGAATACCCTGTACCAAAATCATCTAATGCTATATGAATACCCATATCTTTAATTATCCGAAATACATTTGCTGCATATTCAGAAGAAGTTATGAAAACAGATTCAGTAACCTCAAGCTCAAGATGTCTAGGGTCGAAGTCAGTTTCCTTTAAGACATTTTTAATCATATCTATGAAATTTGTTTTCATAAATTGAATTGTAGATATGTTTACAGAAAGTATAGCATCAATATTTGAATTGTTCATTATTCTTTTAAACATTAATATAGAATTTCTAAGAATCCATTCTCCAAGAATGACAATAAGTCCAGTTTCTTCTGCTATTGGTATCATAGAATCTGGACGTACTATACCAAGTTGTGGCGAATTCCATCTAATGAGTGCTTCAAAACCTCTTAATTTCTTTTCTTTAGTACTGTATTGCGGCTGAAATACAATAAACATTTCATCGGTACCAATAGCTTTTCGCAGGTTATTTTCCAAATCTATTTTTTTAAGAATGTTATTTTTCATTTCAAAGTTAAAAAAGTTAATATCATTTTTACCCATACTTTTAATTTTGTACATTGCCATATCTGCATTTTTTAAAAGTTCATCTGATGAACTGCCATCTCTTGGGAAAATAGAAACACCAAAACTTGCACTTGTGTTAAGTGTAAAGTTTTCTAAATAAAATGGCTGATTTAATGCACTTTGAATAGACTGAAGATACTTTAAAATCTCTTCATCACTTAAAGACCTTTTAATGATAAGTGCAAATTCATCTCCGCCGATTCGTCCAATTATGTCTTCACAATCAATAATAGTATTTATTCTGGATATTACAGCTAACAGAAAATTATCACCAACATTATGTCCTAAAGAATCATTAATTTTTTTAAATTCATCTAAGTCAATAAACACCAAGGCAAACTTAATACCTTTATTTGCTGATAACATAATTAATGTATTTAGTTCTTTTAAAATTGTTGATCTATTAGGTATGCCTGTAAGTGGATCAAAATAAGCAAGATCTTTCAATTTTTCCCTTTGTGATAAAGCTTCACCAATTTTTTCATTTAATTTAGCTAAATTTTTATTAAGAAGATTAATAATAACAATAGTAAGTAATGAAATTAAAATTCCTGGAATGGCCTGAAATCTTTTAAAAAATAAAATTAATATAATAACTTCAACTATGTGAAATATAGCTAATGAAATAGAAACTATATATCCTTTTGTTTTTAATTCGATAGCTATGAAAATAGAGGATATAACCTGAAACTGTGATATTATACCTGCAATACTATTTCCTGATTTGTATTGAAGGAAGCAAGAAAATATATATAATATTACAAAAATTAACAGCCCGATATTTATAAGCAGATTATTATGAACTGTATCATTTTTCCTATTAAGTATGTTGTTTGATGATTCATAACTGTTTGTTTTATTATCATTTTCTTTATGTATTTTAAGGTTCATATAATACCCTCATTTCATTAGTTAATTAATTCAATAAATAATTTAATTGTATAATATTATTATATATATATGATAGACTTATTTCAATAAATATGTTTATAAACATATTTATTGAAGTAAACTTTTGTTAAATTACAATCAAAAAATATTGTAATTACTAAATAAAAAATATAAAATATATATGTAGTATATTTTCCTTGAATAAAATAATAAAGTTCATTAGAGAGGAGAAAAGTTATGGAAGAAATCAAAAGAAAAGATGATGGTTTAAATAAAGAAGATAATATTCAGGTTAAAAAACTGTCAGAAACTATAATGGAATTTGCAGAACCAATAACTTCAGTATATCATAATCTAAAAACACAGCAGAATATATTGATATTTGCAATTATGGCTTGGAATGCTTCAATGCTTCCAAGAGAATTGAGATTAAAAGAAAAGAAGAATATTTTAAAAAAGGTAAATTCAGAGGACAAACAGATGGAATCAAAATTTAGTGAAACAATTGATTTCTTGATAAAAAGAAAGAACGAAAAATTTAAAGATGATAAACGTGTTGTTTATGATTATAAAATAGACATAGATGAATCTCAAAACAAAGTCATTCTATCAGTAATGTCTAGTTCTTTAAAAAAATAGTATAACAAAACACCTTTCTATAGTTGTTTATTACTATAGAAAGGTGTAAAAATAAAGTTTTTATTTTTTAAACTTAACTTCTATTGAATAACTGCTGCCGCCTTTACCTAAAAGAGATTTAATAAGATTACTTAAAGTAGTTTTAGTATTATTTTCTGCTTTGGTATAAAGGTCTGGTGTCATCATTTTCTCAGTCATTTTAGATTTTGCTGAGCTTTCTATGCTTTGAAGCTGAGCTGTTGAAAGCTTAACATCTCCAAAACGCAAAAGTCCGTTCTCAGTTGTTTTGTAAACAGTTTTTTGTTCATCCAAAGTAATAGATTTTACAGCAGGTTCTGGTGATGTTATAGTAATAGTTTTAGTTAAGTTGTTTATTTCTATATTTTCAGAAGAAAGCTTAGATAAATCAATAGTGTATATACCATTACCTGTAAGTTGTATTGTTTGAATCTTCTTAAATATAGGAAGTGAACCCCAGCTGTCATCTATTGAAACTTCCTCCGAAATCTCTGTTTCTGTTGATATAAGCTCATTTTTTTGTTGTATTTGTTGAACTAAAGCCTCTTTTGTTATAAACTTACTATAAGGAGTATTAACATTTGGGACTATCCATTGAGATGAGGCTTGTCTAGATGGATTATAAAAATAATAAGCTATAAAAAAGCCTCCAGCAATACATAATAGTACAACTAAAATTATTAATTTAATTTTATTTTTTAAGCTTATTTTCATTTATTATATATCCTTTCATAAATTTCGACTTAATAAACCATTTTATGCCTTTCTTTTGTAATAATATTATAGAATAATAATATAAAAAGTACAATAATGTTATAACTATAATTCAAGAAATATTAATATTTAAAAATTGACATAGTTTATCGAAATCTATTTATATATAATATATTTAGAATCATTTTATAAGCTATTTTATAATTGTAAGTGTTTTTGTAATAGTATCATTACCAAGTGTTGCTGTTATTGTATACTGTCCAACATTCATAGTTGCTTTGAATGTTACTGGACTTCCAGTTCCTTTAATATCTGTTCCTGAAATGCTCCAAGTTATATTGGATAGTTTGTCCTTTGTTGCTTGATCATTTGCAGCTATTTCAAAACTTGCAGTTGTATTTTGTTCACTAAATCCTTCCCCTGTGCCACCCTTCCAGTATATTCCTGAAGATGGAGCATCATCTACTCCATCGTTTCTTACTGATGGAAGGTTTTTTTGAGTTATAGTGTTAGAATAAGTTGGTTTTGAAAAATGAACAATAAGAATACAAGCAGCAACTAGAAAAATTGATAATAAAGTTATAAGTATTGGTTTCTTGTAATTTTTGTGTTCTTTTGTTTCATTAGTTTTTTTCATTTTAAACCCTCTTTCAATTATAATATTATTTATAAAAAATATTATACATAAAAAAAATAAGTATGTAAATTATTATGTGAAAACAATTTCAAAAAATAAATAGAAATTTTGGCTGCATTTTAAGAAAGTTGTCAAAAATAAACCTCAAAAGTTAAATTCCGGAAATTGCAAGAAGCTATATTCTAGCAACTCCACTTTCTCTTGCAGCTTTGCTTACAGCATCTGCTACTTTTTTCTGAACTTCTTTGTTAAATGGTTTTGGAAGTATATTGTCTTCATTTAATTGATCAGTAGGTATTGAGTCTGCTATAGCATAAGCAGCAGCTACCTTCATAGCTTCATTTATATCACTTGCTCGTACATCAAGAGCACCACGAAAGATTCCAGGAAAAGCAAGAACATTGTTTACTTGGTTTGGATAGTCAGAACGGCCTGTACCTATAATACGAATACCAGCTTTTTTTGCTGCATCAGGAAAAATTTCTGGTGTAGGGTTGGCCATAGCAAATACAATAGCATCTTTGTTCATTGACTTTGCTAACTCTTCAGTAAGAGCTCCTGCTACGGATACTCCAATAAATACATCTGCATTTTTTAAAATATCAGATAAGCTTCCTTTAATGTTATCAGGGTTTGTTATTTCTGCAATTGCAGCTCTAGAAGAATCTAAAGCAGGGTTTCCCCTGTAAATAGCTCCATTTTTATCATTAAGTATAATATTTTTAACACCTAGGGATAATAGCAGCCTAGATATTGCAATACCAGCAGAGCCAGCTCCATTTACAACTACTTTAATGTTCTCAAATTTCTTTTCAACAATTTTTAAAGCATTAATAAGACCAGCCATAACAACTACTGCGGTTCCATGCTGGTCATCATGAAAAACAGGAATATCTAATTTTTCTTTAAGTTTGCTTTCTACTTCAAAGCAGCGTGGAGCAGATATGTCCTCTAGGTTAATTCCTCCAAAAGAAGGGGAAATTCTTTCAATTGTTTCAACTATTTCATCTACATTTTTAGTATTAACGACTATTGGAAATGCATCTACATCTCCAAAGGACTTAAATAGCACTGCTTTTCCTTCCATAACCGGCAGTGAAGAAAGTGCACCAATATCTCCAAGTCCTAAGACTGCAGTACCATCTGAAACTACTGCAATAGTATTCCATCTTCTTGTATATAAGTAAGATTTATCAGGATCCTTTTGAATTTCAAGACAGGGCTGTGCAACCCCAGGTGTATATGATAAGCTTAAATCCTTTGATGATTTAACTTCAACTCTTGAAACTACTTCTATTTTTCCTTTTTTTTCTTCGTGAAATTTTAATGACTCTTCATATATTGACATGTTTCAAACCTCCGATTTTGCATAGTTATACAAATTTTCATTTATGCTATGTTTGGTCACAAAGTATAAATGAAAATTTGTAAGAATTTATTTTTAACAGTTAATTACTGTAGGATATGGTATGATTGGCTTTTAATCATTTAAAATTAGCACTTCCTATTATTATAACTGCTACCAAAGCAATGAATATAACTACACAGGAAATAATTAATTTAACATTTATCTTTTTTTTCTTGCTCATATTTACCACCTTTACATTATATTATATTAAAAATTTATATAAACTTATTCTAGCATTTTTAATAATAAAAGTATATAATATTATGGTGAAACAAAAAATTGTAGTAATTAATATTATATATGTAATAAACTAAATTATACTGTATAATTTTAACTATGTTGTATAATTCAATAACATGTTGTATAATTCAATAATGTATTGTATAATCAAAAGATGTAATATATAATTGAACCCTAAAGTATTATATCATTATATTTTTGAATTTACCATATAAAAAAACATTAATTTTTAGGAGGATTTAGTAAATGGAAATTACTAATTACATTAACATTATCAAAAAAAGGCTATTACTTATAATTTTTGTTACTCTGACTTTTACACTTATTAGTGCTATAGTTAGTTACTTCTTTATTAAGCCGACTTACAAAGCTAACATTTCTGTTATTATAGGCAAAGGAGAAACAACAACTAATACTGCAGTGACAGAAAATTACAATGATTTGCTGATGTATCAAAATTCGGTAAAAACTTATGCTGCTTTAGCTACATCAAGAAAAGTAGCAGATGATGTAATAAGTAAACTAAATCTTAATATGGATACAGCAACTTTAATATCTATGATTTCAGCCACACCTAATGCAAATACAGAATTTCTTACATTAACAGTAAAAGCAAAAGATAAAGAAACTTCTGTTAAGATAGCAAACCAGTTAGCACAATCATTGAAAGAAGTAAGCCAAAGTATAAAAAAACAGGATAGTGTTAATTTAGTAGATGATGCTCAGCTGCCAACTCAGCCTGACAGTCCAAAACCAAAGTTAAATATAGTTATTGCATTTTTCTTAGGATTAATGGTTTCTGTTGGAGTTGTATTGTTACTAGAATATCTAGATAATACAGTAAAAACACAAGAGGATATTGAAAGCTTATTAGGGATTCCTACAATAGGTTTAATACCAATAATTGATAAAAAATAATTGAGGTGACATAAAATATGATAAATAATCTTATTGCTTTAGATAATCCAAAGTCAAGAGTTGCAGAAGCTTTTAGAACTTTAAGAACTAATATACAGTTTTCTTCTTTAGATAATAATTTAAAAAGTATACTTATAACTTCTACAGCTCCATCAGAAGGAAAAAGTACTGTAATTATTAATTTAGGATTAGCTATGGCACAATCAGGCAAAAAAGTATTGATTATAGACTGCGATTTAAGAAAACCTTCAATACATAAAAAATTAAGTATTCCTAACACAAAAGGTCTGACAAGTATACTTATTGGAGATGTTAAGATAGAGGATTGTATTACACCACTAAGTGTTAATAATTTATCTGTACTTTCATGTGGAGCTACTCCTCCAAATCCTTCAGAACTTTTAGGAACTAAAAAAATGAAGCAATTAATTGAAGAACTAGAAGGAATGTTTGATGTTGTTCTAATTGACTCACCTCCTGTAATAGCAGTTACAGATGCACAAATTATTTCAACATTTGCGAAGGGTGTTATTTTAGTATCAGCATATGGTCAAACTGAAAAAGGAGCTATAATTAATGCAAAGAATTTATTAGATAAAGTTGGAGCTAATATAATAGGAGTAGTTATGAACAAAATTCCTGAAGAGTCTCATGGTTATGGTTATGGTTACGGAAGGTATTATAACAAATATTATAACTATAATGCATATTATGAAGAAAAGGAAGATAGTGAAGACAAACCTAATGGAAAGAAACCTAATGAAAAGAAATCTAATAAGAAGTAATACTTTTTTATAGTATTAGAGGTGATTTTATGATAGATTTTCATACACATATATTACCTAAAGTTGATGATGGTTCAAAAAATGAAAAGATGACTATGAACATGCTTGAAAAATTGTCATTACAGGATGTTGACACTATTTGTGCAACCTCGCATTATATACCAGATGAGTATGAGATAACAAGAGAAAAGTATGACTTAACTTTTAATGGTATAAAATCTTTAAATAGTAAAATAAATATTGTAACAGGTCTTGAGCTATACATAAGTCCTGATTTGATTAAACAGTATGAGAACAAAAAAATATGGGGTATTAATGATACAAATTATTTGCTAATTGAGCTTCCTATGGATTTTTTTCCTATATATGCTGAAGATTTGTTTTATAATTTAAAGGCTTTAGGATTAAACCCTATTATTGCTCATCCTGAGAGGAATTCTAAAATTATAGATGATGTGGATTTACTTATCAATCTTGTTAATCAAGGGACTCTTGTACAGATGAATTCAGGAAGTCTTATAGGTGAGTATGGTTCTTTGATTAAAAAATTTGCTGAAAAACTTGTAAGCATGAATTTAGTTCATGTTTTAGGAAGTGATGCACATAATGATTCCAGCAGACCTCCAAGGTTAAAAGAAGGATTTGATATTTTACACAAAATGAATCCTGATCTTTATCAATGGATTTTAGAAAATGAAAAGTTGATAATTAGTGGTGATGAAGTAAATAATATTCCTGAAATTTACATAAAGAAACAAACCTTTTTTGGAAAGCTTTTTAATAATAAAAAATAAAGGTAAGGTTTTGAGGGCAGTTAAAATTTTAACTGCCCTTGATTGTTATAAGTTAATTTGCCTGATTTTTAAAAATTACTAGTTTACTTAAAATATAATTGATAATAATAACTACAACATTAGATAAAGTTTTAATAATCATATCATTGAATTTCAGTATGTTAACAAAAATATACATTGTTGCCAAATCAATACCCCATGTTAAAAGCCTGCAGATAACAAAACTAATAAATTCTCTTATGACAATATTTGCATTAAAAGATTTGCTGTTAAATACATACAATTTGTTTGTGATGTAAGCAACTAAAATAGCAAGTATCCATGCTATAGTTGTGCTTATCATAGTGCCTATATGCAGTATATGTGCAAAAATATAATAAGTTCCAATGTTGACTAAAGTAGTTACACCACCCCAAAATACATATGCAATTTTTTCTTTATGTTTTAGAAACAAATCAAAAATTTTAATCATTCCTCCAATCTCTATCTATATTTATATTATCATATAAATATACAAAAATCTCAATTGTTTTTTTGTGTTGAGAAAAAATAATGTACATATACTTTAATTGTAACATTTAGTTCTTACTAATTTGTAAATTGTGGAAATATAAAAATTATTTTAGAAATTTATTGAAACTTTGTGGAAAAGAATAGCATAAAATATTTGATTATTTACTTAAATACAGTATTATATATATAATAAAAGAATATAGAAATATACTTTACTGAAAAACATTTAGTTCTACTTAATTTATAAATTATGGGAGAGAGAAGTTTCTTTTAAAAATTTAGTGTGACTGAGTATGTCATAATTAACAAATAAATGGAGGATTGCTATGGGTAAAACAATAACTATGGGTGACATTGCAAAAAAATTAAATGTCAGTACCGTAACAGTTTCAAAAGCTTTAAGAGATAAAGAAGGTGTAAGTGAAGAAATAAGAACAAAAATTAAAGAAGCAGCTAATTCGATGGGGTATAGGTATAATGGTGCTGCAAAATCTTTTAAAGATGGATCAACTTGTAATATTGGAATTATTATTGCAGAAAGATATATTGAATCAGGGACATCATATTACTGGCAGTTATATAAGAAGGTTACAGACTATTTAATGCACCTTGATTACTTTGCAGTGTTTGAGATATTAAAGCTGGATGATGAACAAAAAGCAACTATTCCTAAAATTATTTATGAAGGTAAAGTTGATGGAATAATTATATTAGGTCAAGTAAATAATGATTATTATAGATTAGTTAAAAATTTATCCGTTCCAATAGTATTTATGGATTTTTATGAAAAAGATACTACACAGGATTTTATTGTGGCTGATAATTTTTATAGCATGTACTTACTAACAAATTATTTGATTGAAATGGGTCATAAAGACATTGGATTTATAGGAAATATAAAGGCTACAAGCAGTATTCAGGATAGATTTTTAGGGTACATAAAAGCATTAATTGAAAACGATATTGATATTAACAAATGCATGAAATGGTACATTAAAGATAGAAAAGATAGTGGTGAATATACAAGTTTTGAACTTACAGATACTTTGCCAACAGCTTTTGTTTGTAATTGTGATGATATAGGATATGAGTTAATAAATAAACTTGAGAGAAAAAACTATAATGTACCTGAAGATATTTCTATAGTTGGATTTGATAATATTAATAATTTAACAGACAGTGGTGTTGGTATCACCACTGTAGAGGTTGATATGAAGAGTATGGCTCAAACTGCTGTTGATGTATTAGTTAAAAGAATTAATAATGTTAAAATTAAGTATGGAATCAAGCAAGTAACAGGTAAGATTGTATATAAGAATTCTGTGAAAAAAATATAAATCTTGTTTCACTAAAAATACTTGACAATAAATTTAAGTAAATATATAATAAATTTAAGTTAATCGATAATTTATTTTTTAGGCAAATTTACTTAAAAATAATATATGCTTAATAAACTTAAAAATATGTTTATTTTAATTAAAAGGAGCAGCAGAGTGAAAGATGAGTAAGATTATGGGTGAAAGACTATCAAACATTCCTTGGCAGGATAAGCCGAAAAATATTATTGCACCAATATGGCGTCATTCAGGAAATCCAATAATCGGTCGTAATCCAGTAAAAGGTGTTGCACGTATATTTAATAGTGCAGTTGTACCATACGAAGGAGCATTTATTGGAGTATTTAGAGGCGAGACTATAAACGGAAGGCCACATATATACTTAGGAAAAAGTTCCGATGGTATCAATTGGGAATTTAATGAGGAAAAAATTAAATTTGTAGATGAGGAGGGAAAGCCTTACCAGCCGCTTTATGCTTATGATCCAAGATTAGTAAAAGTAGAAGATGCATACTACATTATTTGGTGCGGAGATTTTGATGGAGCTTCTATAGGTCTTGCGAGAACTAGAGATTTTAAGACATTTACACGTTTAGAGAATCCCTTCTTACCATTTAATAGAAATGGAGTTTTGTTTCCTAGAAAAATAAATAATAAATATGTTATGTTATCTAGACCAAGTGACAGCGGACATACACCTTTTGGCGATATTTTATTAAGTCAAAGTCCTGATTTAAAATACTGGGGAGAACATAGAATAGTAATGCAAAAAGGCGGTCAAGGATGGTGGCAGGCTGTTAAAATTGGATGTGGTCCTTCTCCTATAGAATTAGATGAAGGATGGCTGATGTTCTACCATGGAGTTACAGGAACATGTAATGGATTTGTTTACTCTATGAGTGCAGCTATATTAGACAAAGATAATCCTGCAAAAGTTTTATATCGTGCTGGAAGCCATATGCTTACACCAGAAGAATGGTATGAAGAAAGAGGATTTGTACCAAATGTAGTATTTCCATGTGCAGCATTATGTGATGCACAAACAGGTAGAATTGCAATTTATTATGGAGCTGCAGATACTTATGTTAGTGTAGCCTATACTACATTAGAAGAAACTGTTAATTTCATTAAGGAACATAATGAGCTTGTTGGTTTAGATGGAACAGACGGCAGAATGTAAGAGGTAAACACAGATATGAAAAGTTTTAATGAACTGGTTAAACAGGAACTAAATAAATACGAAGAACTTATTACAAAAAAAAATGAAATAGATGATAAATATAATGGGATTTATGATAGGTATAAAAATCCTGTCTTAACTAGAGAACATATTCCATTATATTGGAGGTATGATTTCAATCCAAAAACTAACCCATATTTCTTAGAACGTTTAGGGATTAATGCGGTTATGAATTCAGGAGCTATTGAACTAAATGGTAAGTTTTATTTAGTAGCACGTATAGAGGGCAATGATCGAAAATCATTTTTTGCTGTAGCAGAAAGTGATAATGGAATTGATAACTTTAGATTTTGGGATTATCCTGTGATTATTCCTGATACTTGTCCAGAAGAAACTAATGTATATGATATGAGAATTACAAAACATGAAGATGGTTATATTTATGGAGTGTTTTGTTCTGAAAGCAAGGATACTGATTCATCAGATTTGTCTGCAGCCATTGCACAAGCTGGTATCGTAAGAACTAAGGACTTAAGAATTTGGAGAAGACTTCCTAATTTAAAAACAAAATCACCTCAACAGAGAAATGTAGTACTTCATCCTGAATTTGTTAACGGAAAGTATGCTTTTTATACTAGACCACAGGATGATTTCATTCAAACTGGATCTGGAGGAGGAATATGTTTTGGCTTATGTGATGATATAAATAACCCTGTTATAACAACTGATGAAGTTGTTATAAGTCCAAGACAATATCACACTATTACTGAGATTAAAAATGGGGCAGGTGCAGTTCCTATAAAAACTTCAAAGGGCTGGATTCACATTGCACATGGCGTTAGGAATACTGCAGCAGGTCTTCGTTATGTTTTATATGTTTTTGCAACAGATCTAAATGATCCATCAAAACTTATAGCAAGTCCATCAGGAGCGTTTATTGTGCCTCTTGGACATGAAAGATTTGGAGATGTTTCGAATGTTGTGTTTACGAATGGTGTTATAGCAAGAGAAAATGGTGATGTTTTCATATATTATGCATCTTCAGATACAAGAATGCATGTTGCAGTAACTAATATTGATAAATTAATAGATTATACATTTAATACACCTTCAGATCAGCTGCGTTCTGCAGATTGTGTTAAGCAGAGATGTGAGCTTATAAGCATGAATTTTGAATATGCTAAAAGTGCTTCAGCAAAAATAGACTTTTAAACAAAGATAAAACAAATTAATTTGAACTTTGTAATTAAGGAAAGTATAGTATAAATGTTACACAGAAAGTACAAAATTTAAATTATAGGAGATGATAAAATGAGTTTTCCAAAAGATTTTGTCTGGGGAGCTGCGACTGCTTCATATCAAGTAGAAGGAGCATTAAACGAAGGTGGAAGAGGACTTTCAATATGGGATGATTTTTGCAATACACCAGGAAAAATATTTTCTAATCAAAATGCAGAAGAAGCCTGTGACCATTTTCACAAATATAATGAAGATGTTAAATTGATGAAAGACCTAGAATTGCAAGCATATAGATTTTCTATAGCATGGCCAAGAATATTACCAAATGGTTTTGGTGAAATAAATGAAGAGGGCTTAGATTTTTATGATAAATTAATTAATGAACTTTTAGAAAAAGGAATAACACCATATATAACGTTATTTCACTGGGATTTACCTTTCGAACTGCATAAACTTGGCGGATGGATGAATCCAGAAAGTCCAAAATGGTTTGCAAACTATGCAAAAATAGTTGCTCAAAGATTTGGGGATAGAGTAAAGAACTTTATTACATTTAATGAACCTCAGTGTTTTATAGGGCTTGGTTATGTAACTGGTGAGCATGCACCAGGGATTTGTATGTCAAGAAAATGCACTCTGCAAATGGCTCATAATGTTATGCTGGCACATGGTTTAGCAGTTCAAGCAATTAGAAGTGTTGTAAAAGATGCTAAAATAGGATATGCGCCAACTGGAGGGGGTACTTATCCATTATCAAATTCTACAGAAGACATTGAAGCAGCAAGAGAAGCTTATTTTCAATTAATGCCAAATCCAAAAAATTATTTATGGACAGTGCCATGGTGGAGTGATCCTGTTATGTTAGGACATTATCCAGAGGAAGGTGTTAAGCTTTATGAAAAAGATATGCCTAAAATAGGGCAGGATGATATGAAAATAATATCACAGCCTTTAGATTATTACGGACAAAATATATATAATGGTATTGGTATTTCAGCAGGTAAGGATGGATTTGAATGGGAAATACGTAAGGAAGGCTATACTAAAACGGCTTGTAACTGGCCTGTAACGCCACAGTGTATTTACTGGAGTATTAAATTCTTATATGAAAGATATAAAAAGCCAATTATTATTACGGAAAATGGTATGTCTGCTCATGACTGTATTTCCATAGATGGAAAAGTTCATGATCCAAATAGAATTGATTATATGTATCGATATATTGCAGCTATGAAAAAAGCGGTAGAAGATGGTGTTGATATTAAAGCATATTTTGCTTGGTCATTAATGGATAACTTTGAATGGTCAAATGGATATAATGAGCGTTTTGGTTTAACATATGTAGACTATGAAACTCAGCAGAGAATTATTAAGGATTCAGGTTATTGGTTTAAAGATGTAATAAAATCTAATGGAGAAAATATTAAATAGGAGATGACATCTATGCTGATTGATGCAAATTCTAAATTAGTTATGATAGGCGATTCTATTACTGATGCAGGCAGAAACTATAATGCAGGAGAAGGCTGGCAGGAATCGTTTGGAAATGGTTATGTGAATCTTGTAAATGCATTATTAATGTCAAACTACCCTGAAAAGAAAATTCGTGTTGTTAATAAAGGTATAAATGGAAACACTATAAGAGACTTGAAGGCTAGATGGAAGAATGATGTTTTAGACTTAAAGCCAGATTGGGTAAGTATTATGATTGGTGTAAATGATGCATGGAGATACTTTGACTGCCCATTAATATTAGAAAATAGGGTTTCAGAGGAAGAATATAGGAAAACTTATGAAGAGATGCTTTCTTCTATAAAACCAATAGTTAAAGGTATTGTAATTATGCGTCCTTACATGATTGAAACAAATAAAACAGATGCTTTTAGAAGCAAGGTAGAATCTTTTGCACAAATCAGCAGAGAATGTGCAGAGAAATATGATGCTGTTTTTGTTGATACTCAGAAGGAATTTGATGAATTTTCAAAAGTTCACTATTCAGCTGCACTAAGTTTTGATAGAGTACATCCTAATACTGCAGGACATATGATACTTGCTAAAGCATTTTTAAATGCAGTTAAGTTTGATTGGAATAGGTAATGATTTAAACTCATTGAATACATTTAGTTCCGCTAAATTTCTAAATGATAGCAGAAGGAAGCTTTATTTAGAAATTAAGTGGAACTTTTTTAAAAAGAAATTTTATTATTAATTTTAGTAAATAAGTTTATATTAATAAACTTTGTATTAACAAATTCACTATAACTTGACTGGAGAAATTCATTGACTTATAATTATCATATTGTGAATATAAAAAAATTTATAATAAAAATAATAAGGATAAATATATGAATAATAAGAGAAAAAAAAAGAAAAAAAAGAAAAAAAATATATTTAAATCATTTATGCTGTTTATTTTATATGAGATTATATTTATATTATTAACTTCACCATTTGTTCTATTCTATGGTCCATTTAATAATTTAAAGAAAGCGGTTGTTTATTCTGTTCAGGCATCACAACATAGATATATGCTTTCTTGGATTTTACCTAAAAGTTATCTTGATTCATTCTCATCTACTGCATCAGCAACTACTGTGGATCAGGATATGTCTAAAGTAAAGATAAGCAATAATAGTGAGGACATATCAGTTGCAGAATTAAAAGATAACAACAGATTTGATGCATATATTATGAAAATAGGCAGACCTAAAAGAATAAAAGTAGCTATGACTAAATACTTAAATACCAGAGGACAAAAAACAAGTGAAATGGCTAAAGAGCATAATGCTGTTGCAGCAATAAATGGGGGTACTTTCTCTGACAGTACTGGAGGTAAGTATGCTGCAACAGGGGCTACACCAGGAGGATTTGTAATTTCAGACGGTAAGGTAATATTTAAAGATGTTTCAGAAAGTGATAAATTACCTGTTACAGCATTTACAACAAATGGTAAGTTGATAGTAGGACAGCACAGCATTAATGATTTAATGAGCAAGGATGTATCAGAAGCAGTAACATTTAGAGGAACTCCTTTAATAGTTGATGGTAAAGGGCAGATCACTGACCAAGCAGCAGATGGTTACAGTCCTAGAACGGCTGTAGGTCAAACCAGTGATGGTACTGTATTGTTTTTAGTTGTAGATGGAAGAAAGAGTTTAAGCAAGTTAGGAGCATCCTTATATGATTTGCAGCAGATTTTTCAGAATTATGGTGTAGTTAATGCATCAAACCTTGATGGTGGAGATTCGGCTACTATGTATTATGAGGGTAAAATAAGGAATAGCCCTAATGTCTGGTCAGGTGAGAGGAGCGTTGCTACAGCATTTGTAGTTGAACAGTAATGAGGTGTGATTATGAGAAAGCTTAGAAATTATGTTGTATGGACACTTATAGCAGCTGTAATAGAATTTTCTGTATTTTATTATGTTGATAATAATAATTTTAAATCTGTTGGAAGTTATAAGGAAACTCCAATTGTAGTTAAAAAGGCTAGTAAGAAATTTAAAATAAGTATTCCAAATGGTGCAGCTTTCATGAAAATGTCTGATGATGGAAATTATATAAGCTATTATGTAGATGGAAATTTGAAGGTGGCAGATACATCTAATGGTAATGTCGATAATGTTCAGCCTGCAAACAATGCTTCTATAGCTTTAACATCATGGGCACCAGGATCGGATATACTTTCAATTGTTGAAAAATCATCAGATTCAAGTGGAACATATATGAAGATGTACTCTTATAATGCAGATAAAAAAGAAAAAACGGAGAGGATTGCAAATGATACTAAAAAGATTGCAAAAATTGAAGTATCAAGAAAAAGCGATAAAATAGTTGATGTAAGTGAATCAAGCCAAACAGGTTCATTTTATTTAAAGATTGGTACTGCTCAAAATAATACAGAAGCAATTTATAGAGTAAATATAATGAATGAGCCGCAGATTGTCGATGGAACTGAATGGAAGACTAATATTGGCAAAATAAATCAGTTTAAATTGGATGAGAAATCAGGAGATCTTTTAGTTTACGAAGATACAAACAAAAATAAGGTCAAAGTTGAAGGAAGAAATTCTATTAGTCTGCCTGATGTTGAGAAGCAGTGTTTATTAAGTGTAGATGATGATAATAATATATATATTGGCAGTGTTGTTGATAACAAAGTAACACAAATCTATTATGGTACATATCAGACATCAGCATCGAAATGGCAGAGTATAAAGCTGGATAGTCCAGCTGATGCTAGTGATATTTTTATTAATAATATCGGCAAAATATATACTGTAGATAATTTAAAGGGTATTGTAACAGATACTTCAACTAAGAAGACTTATAAATTTAATGGAACATTTGTACAAATTTATGATGACGGTGTTGCATCATTAGATGATGGTAAATTAGTGAATATTTTATTTAAATAGAGAGGAAGATACTTAAAAAATATGAAACAGCATTCCTTATCAAGAACAGAGTTATTAATTGGAAAAGAAGCATTAGATAAATTAAAAGAAAAGAAAGTAGCTGTATTCGGTATAGGCGGTGTAGGCGGTTATACGATTGAAGCATTAGCAAGAACTGGAATAGGAAGCCTTATACTTATAGATGATGATACAGTGTGCTTAACTAATATAAACAGACAGATTCATGCAACCTTTAAGACCATAAGCAAAGATAAAGTAGAAGCAGCTAAGGAAAGAATACTTGAAATTAATCCAAAGTGTGAGGTTATAACTCATAAAACATTTGTAACTGCAGATAATATAGATGATATATTAACAGATGATGTAGATTATGTTGTTGATGCTATTGACACTGTTACTACCAAGATTGCACTTGTTGTATGGTGTAAGGAAAGAAATATAAATATAATCAGCTGCATGGGTACAGGAAATAAGCTTGATCCAACTCAATTTAAAGTAGCAGATTTGTATAAGACAAAGGTTTGCCCTTTAGCAAAGGTTATGAGGTATGAACTTAAAAGAAGAGGAGTAAAAAATCTTAAGGTGGTATATTCAGAAGAAATACCGATAGTTCCAGATTATGAAAATGTTATTACTTGTAAAGAGGGATGTGTCTGTAGTGGAGCCAGCAGCAACAAATGTACTATGAAAAGGCAGATACCAGCAAGTATTTCTTTTGTTCCTCCAGTAGCAGGACTTATTATTGGTGGAGAAGTAATAAAAGATTTGATTAAAATTGATGGTTAGTTTGAAAGTTTTGCTAAATTTTCAGAATGAGTATTTTCATTTTAAATAATTCATAAAAAATAAGTATATGTGCTATAAGTATAGCAGGCATTCCTAATACAAATTTTATATGTTTAGTTTTATGGTGAAATAAATACATTCCAGATAATGTACCAATACTTCCTAATATTATGGAAATTAAAAACAATCTTGCTTCAGGTGTTCTCCAGTTATGTTTCTTAGCTTTTTGTTTGTCTGAATACATGGAGTAAAGTCCAAATAAATTTATGAGAATTATGTAGATTATTAAAAATTTCATCATTTCCTCCAAATAGTTTTAGTATTTTATCATAAGGTTTTTCATTTCAATAGTCCAATCACATTCATTTTGGACTTTACAATTAAAACAGTTTCTAGAGAGCTTGTCACTTTTATATATGATATTATTTAAAATAATAGGTGTATTGTTAGAATTTCTATGGTTTTCTATAGCACTAATAATGACTCTAGTTTCTGTTTTTGTATAACCACATCGCTCCAAAATACTTCGAGATAGAGCAGCACTAGCTTTTTCATGAGGAATTTTAGATTCATATTGCTTCCATCTTCCTATATCGTGAAGAAAACCAATGGCATATATAATATCTTTTTTAATATCAAGTTTTTTCTCAAGACACATAATATAAGCAATTCTAGAAACAGCTAAGAAATGCTTTGTATTGTGCTTGCAAAATTTACGACCCTTTTCATGAAGTTTGATTTTATTTAAGTATAAAACATATCTTTCATCTGAAAGAATTTTATTTAATCTATCCATAATAAATCTTCTCCAAATATTATTTAATTAAATTAATTACATCATCCCTTAGGCTTTTGTCAGTTTTAAATATGCCTCTAGAAGAGTAAGTAACAGTTTTGCTTCCAGGCTTTTTTATTCCACGCATTGTCATACACATGTGTTCAGCTTCAATTATTACCATAACTCCTTTAGGAACAAGATTTTTTTCTAATGCATCAGCTATTTGGGAAGTTAATCTTTCTTGGAGCTGAGGCCTTTTAGCAAACACTTCTACAGTTCTTGCAAGTTTGCTAAGACCTGCGACTTTACTACTTGGAATATATGCTATATGTACCTGCCCATAAAAAGGAACTAAATGGTGTTCACACATAGAATAAAATTTTATATCTTTTTCAATAACCATTTCACTGTCAGGTGCTGAGAAGGTTTTAGTTAAATGTTCATCAGCGTTCTGAGAAATGCCACAGAATATTTCACTATACATTCTAGCAATTCTGTCAGGTGTTTCAATAAGACCTTCCCTATCAGGATTTTCTCCAATGGCTTCTATAATCATTTTTACAGCTTTTTTTATTTTTTCTTCATCAATCATTTTTATATGGTTTAGACTAAGTCTAAGTCTTTCCTCCATTCAATAATATAATAGCATTATATCATAGTTTAAGATTTAATAAAATTTATTTTTTATAATCATCGAAGCTCTTTAAAAAGTTACGAGCAGGTACAGATAAATACCTGTTTTTTACCCATATTATCGCAGTTCTTGTTGCAAGTGAAGGCTCATTAATTTCTCTGAATTTTAAGTTGTGGCTGGGTGCAAGGTCAATCCAGTCTTTTGGAATGACAGCTATACCCATTCCTGTTTCAGCAAGTAGCAGTATTGCTCTTGTATCCTCTATTTTACATAAAATTCTAGGAGTAAAACCTGATTTTTCACATGCTTCAATAATCATTTTTTCGAATCTCCTATGAACTAAAATGGGTTTATTTTCTAGATCATTAAGAAGAATATATTTATTTGTATTATTCGAAATTGATGTGTCAGAAGTAACTGCTATCATAGGCTGATTTTCTAGGTATATTGCTTCATAAGTATCAAGTTTTAATGGACTTCTTATTATTCCTATTTCTATAACACCACTTTCTAAAAGTTCAAGAATATGGTGAGTGCTGCATTCTCGTATTTCAAAATTTATATAGGGGAATTTTTTATGGAAATTGTCAATATACTCAGGCAGGAGTATATCTCCCGAGGATGCAATTGTACCTATAGTCAAAGTTCCTCGAAAGCCTTCATTAAAATCTCTTAGCTCTTTAATAGTGGTTTCAGTGAGCTGAAGAATCTGCCTTGCTCTATGTTCTAACATGTGCCCTGCATCTGTAAGTTGTATTTTTCGAGTAGTTCTTTCTATTAATTTAACTCCAAGTTCTTCTTCAAGTAATTTTAGCTGCTGGCTTAAGTATGGCTGAGCTATATGAAGTTTTTGCGAGGCTTTTGTTATGTTTTCATATTCAACTATTGCTAAAAAGAAATTAAGCTGTTTATTGTCCATAATTATCTCCAAAAGATTTATAATTAATTTTATATAAATGTAATAGGTATTAGATATTTTTAGTATATATTATTATTTGATATAATCATACATGAACTGATTAATAAAGTCAAAATTAAATTATATAGAAATACTATTATAAAATTATATAATATAAGTTTAGTTTTTCAGTCACAAAGTGTTAATAACAAAGATATAATTATATTCATATAAGATATTAATATGAATTAGTAAGGGATGATGTAAATGATTAAATTAACAGCTAAAGATAAAGAAAAATTAGAAATTATATATAAGAAGGCTTTAGACCAATATGATGATTATAAAGCATTAAATTTAAAGCTTAATATGGCAAGAGGAAAGCCGAGTCCTGAACAGCTTGATATTTCAACAGATTTAATTACAGCTTTAAATAAAGCTGATATTGATTCCTGCAGTTCAGATTATAGAAATTATGGCATGATTGATGGTATACCTGAGGCAAAAGAATTATTTGCTCCTATGCTTGAAGTTTCTACTAAAGAAATAATTATTGGCGGCAATTCAAGTCTTAATATGATGTATGACATTATTATAAAAGCATTAATTAAAGGTGTTCCAGGAGTGAATATACCGTGGATAAGCTCTGGTAAAGTAAAGTTCTTATGCCCAAGTCCAGGCTATGACAGACATTTTGCTATATGTGAGAATCTGGGTATAGAAATGATTCCAATAGAAATGACTCAATTTGGACCTGATATGGATACTGTAGAGAGGCTTACAGCAAATGATGAAAGTATAAAAGGAATATGGTGTGTTCCAAAGTACAGTAATCCTGAAGGAATAACTTATTCAGATGAAGTAGTTGATAGACTTGCTTCTATGAAGACAAAAGCAGAGGACTTTAGGATATTTTGGGATAATGCTTATGCAGTTCATCATTTATCAGATAAAAAGGATGATCTTAAAAATGTTCTTAAAGCATGCAAAGAAGCAGGAAATCCTGATAGAGTATTTATATTTGCCTCTACTTCAAAAATTACTTTTCCAGGTGCGGGTATTGCAATGCTTGCTTCAAGTGAAGATAACATTAATGGAATTAAAAAACTGATGTCTGTTCAAACCATTGGACCAGATAAATTAAATGAGCTTAGACATGTAAAATATTTCAACAGTTATGAAAATATTTTATTGCATATGAAGAAACATGCAAGTATTTTAAAACCAAAATTCGATTTAGTAATAAATATTTTGCAGGAACAATTAGGAGACATGGAAATTGCATGGTGGAGTAAACCTAATGGCGGCTACTTTATAAGTCTTAATACCCTAGATGGATGTGCTAAAGAAGTCGTAAAAAAGGCTGAAGAAGCTGGATTAACATTAACTAATGCTGGTGCAACCTTCCCTTATGGAAAGGATCCAAAAGATAAAAATATTCGTATAGCACCTTCATATCCATCTCTTAATGAACTGAAAAAAGCAATAGAGCTTCTCTGTATATGTGTTAAAATAGTATGTTTAAAGAAAAAATTAGAGGAATAAAGGATAAAAGGTAAAAGAGATTAGGAAATATAATTTTCTAGTCTCTTTTAATTTTATATATACTATGTTCAGTCACAAAGTTCCACTAAATTTTTAAAAGAAGCTTCTCTCCGCTATCATTTATAAATTAAGTGGAACTAAATGTGCCTGAACAAAGTATAGATTAGAATAAAAGTTAACATTGTATAAATTATTATAATTCCTTGTTTACAAAATGTGGCAATTGTATTATAGTATAATATATAATTATATATTAATTAGATTTAAAACACTTAATGTTCACATATACTTTGTGACAGAGGATGTACTATCCTCAGTCACAAAGTTCCACTAAATTTCTAAAAGAAGCTTCTCACTGCTATCATTTATAAATTAAGTGGAACTAAATGTGTCCGAGGAAAGTATAGTATAGTAATTAATTTTATAAATAAAATATTTCATTTCAATAATTGAAGGGAGATTTTCTTAAGATGAATATAATAAAAAAAAATACATCAGAGTTAAAAATATTAGAGATTGATCCATATTTAAAGCCATATTCAGGAAGCTTAGAATATCGTATGAATAATTACATTGAAAAAAGAAAGATGCTGCTAGGAAGGCATCGTAAAATTAAGTCATTTGCTAATGCACATCTTTATTTTGGATTTCATTTATCTCAAGGCGGATGGTATTATAGGGAATGGGCACCAGCTGCAGAGGAGCTTTATTTAGTGGGAGATTTTAATGATTGGAATCCAACATCTCATAAGATGCAAAAGAAGGAAAATGGATGCTGGGAAATATTCATACCAGGAGTAAGTACTTTGAAGCATATGTCTCGAGTAAAAGTAAGGGTAGTTGCAAATGGTAAAAGCTTAGATAGAATACCTCTTTATATTCGAAGAACTGAGCAGGACAAAATAACTCATGATTTTGCGGGACAAATATGGAACCCACCAAAACAATATAAGTGGACAGACAGTCATTTTTCTGTTGATAATAAAAAACCATTGTTTATATATGAAGCACATATTGGTATGGCACAAGAAGAGGAGAGGATTGGTACATTTAAGGAATTTACACAGAAAATTCTCCCTAGAATAAGAGAAAGCGGATATAATACTGTACAGCTTATGGCAGTAATGAATCATCCATATTATGCTTCTTTTGGATATCATGTATCTAATTTTTATGCTGTTTCTTCTTGGTTTGGAACACCAGAGGATTTAAAAGAACTTATAGATACTGCACATTCAATTGGGATAGCTGTTTTGTTAGATTTAGTTCATTCTCATGCAATTAAAAATATTGCTGAAGGAATGAATAAATTTGATGGTACTGATTATCAGTTTTTTCATAAAGGAAATAAAGGTGATCATGTTGCATGGGATTCTAAGGTGTTTGACTATGGAAAGACTGAAGTAATTCATTTCCTTTTGTCTAATATAAAGTTTTGGCTTGAAGAGTACCATTTTGATGGTTTTAGGTTTGATGGAGTAACTTCTATGATTTATAATAATCATGGACTTGGAATCGATTTTGATAATTATGGAAAATATTTTGGATCAGATACAGATACAGATGCAGTATGCTATTTGCAGCTTGCAAATGACTTAATCAAAGAAATACGTCCAGATGCAATAGTCGTGGCTGAAGACATGAGCGGAATGCCAGGAATGTGTCTTCCTGTTAAAGATGGTGGTATTGGCTTTGATTATAGACTAGCAATGGGAGTACCTGATTTATGGATAAAAATTTTGAAAGAGTATTCTGATGAAAATTGGAATATGAGAAAAATCTGGCATGAACTTACAAGTCATCGACCTCAGGAGAAAAATATAGGATATTCAGAATCACATGATCAGGCATTAGTTGGTGATAAAACTATTATGTTTCGTTTAGCTGATAAAGAAATGTACTGGCATATGATGAAAACTGATAATAATTTAATTATCGACAGAGCAATAGCTTTACATAAGCTTATTAGATTCTTAACATTAACATTATCAGGAGAAAGTTATCTCAATTTTATGGGAAATGAATTTGGACATCCTGAATGGATAGATTTTCCAAGAGAGGGTAATGACTGGAGCTTTAAGTATGCAAGAAGACAGTGGAGTTTGGCTGACAATAAAGATTTGAAATTTGAGTACTTATATAGATTCGATCGTGATATGATAGCTTTTGCTAAATACTTTAATTTATTGCAGGCAAATGATTTGCATAATTTATGGATAGATGAAGATAATAAAATATTAGTATTTAGAAAAGCAGGTCTTATATTTATGTTTAATTTTAATCCTACAAAGTCTTTTGATAGGTATGAAGTGCCTACAGGAGAATCAGGAAAATATAAGGTGGATTTTTCAAGTGATGAAAAGATATTTGGAGGATATGATAGAATTGACAAAAATATAGTTTATGAAACTAGTCAGCTTGCTCAGAAAAAAGGGAATGTAGGAGTTATCATTTATTCTCCAAGCAGGTCAGCATTAGTTTTGAAGAAAGTTTAATAATACAGAATTACTTTGTATTTGTATTATTAAAGCTTCATCAAATCAAAGGAGGAATTTTTATGAAATGTAGTGTTCCAAGTATAAGCTGGCTTTCTGATTCATCAATTTTTGAAGTGAACAGAATTGAAGCCCACTCAGATCATAAATATTATGAAACAGAGAATGAAGAAAAGACTGGATATATGAGTTTAAGGCAAAGCTTAAATGGAAACTGGAAGTTTAGTTTTGCAATAAATCCTGATTCTAGGGTTAAAGAATTTTATAAGCAAGAATTTAACTGTCATGTATGGAAAGATATAATTGTACCATCACATATACAGCTTCAGGGCTATGATAAGCCTCAGTATGTAAATACTATGTATCCTTGGGATGGTCACAGTTTTCTTAGACCGCCTGAGGTATCAGAAGAGTATAATCCTGTGGGAAGTTATGTAAAGTACTTTAATGTTAATGAAAGTTTAAAAGAAAAGTCTGTTTACATTTCATTTCAAGGTGTTGAAAGTGCTTTTTATGTCTGGATAAATGGGGAATTTATTGGCTACAGTGAAGACAGCTTTACACCAGCAGAGTTTGATTTAACTGGTTATATTCAAGATGGAGAAAATAAATTATCAGTAGAGGTTTATAAAAGATCGACAGGAAGCTGGCTTGAGGATCAAGATTTTTGGCGTTTTTCGGGAATATTCAGGGATGTGTATTTATATGCTGTTCCAAAAACACATATTCAAGATATATTTGTAAAAACTGATTTGGACAATAACTATAAAAATGCAGTTTTAAAGCTAGATTTAAAATTAAAGGGACAAATTAAAGGAACAATAGATTTAGTACTTAATGATAAATATGGAGTAAAAACATCAAGATTAGAAGGTGATTTGCTACAGGATTTTATTAGTTTAGAACTGAAAGTGAATGAACCTAAGCTTTGGAGTGCTGAGGATCCATATCTTTATAATCTTTCTATAATTATTAGAGACGAAGCAGGCAGTGTAGTAGAGGTGGCTGCTCAGAAAATTGGATTTAGAAAATTTGAAATTAAAAATAAGATTATGCTTATAAATGGAAAAAGGATAGTGTTTAAGGGAATAAATCGTCATGAATTCAATTGTCGCAGCGGAAGAGCAATAACTAGAGAGGATATGCTGTGGGACATAAAGTTTTTAAAACAAAATAATATAAATGCAGTGAGAACATGCCATTATCCTAATCAGAGCTACTGGTATGAGCTTTGTGATGAGTATGGTATTTATCTAATTGATGAAACTAACTTAGAAACACATGGCTCCTGGCAGAAGATGGGGCAGGTGAAACCAGATTGGGTGATTCCTGGCAGCAGAAAGGATTGGCTGGATATAGTAATTGACAGATCATCTTCTATGCTGGAAAGGGATAAGAACCATCCTTCTATATTGATATGGTCATGTGGAAATGAATCTTTTGGGGGAGAAAATATATATAAGATGTCTCAGTATTTTAGAGAGAAGGATCCTACAAGGCTAGTACATTATGAAGGCGTTTTTCATGACAGAAGCTTTAATGAAACTAGTGATATGGAGAGCAGAATGTATGCTAAGGCTGCGGATATTGAGAACTATTTAAATAACTCTCCTGAAAAACCATATATAAGCTGCGAATATATGCATGCAATGGGAAATTCCTGCGGTGCAATGTATAAGTACACAGAACTTGAAGATAAATATGATCTTTACCAAGGGGGATTTATTTGGGATTATATAGATCAGTTTATAGTCAAGAAAGACAGATTTAACAGAGAAATTTTAGCTTATGGCGGAGATTTTGACGATAGACCGACTGATTACAACTTCTGCGGAAATGGAATAGTATATGCAGATAGAACTATTTCTCCAAAAGTGCAGGAAGTTAAAAAGCTTTATGAAAATATAAAGCTTATAGCAGATAAAAATGGAGTAAGAATTCAAAATAAAAATTTATTTATTGACACTTCAGGTTATGTATTGGAATATTCTTTAAATTTTAATGGTAAAGAAATTTATAAATCTTCTATTGATGTCATTGTTAAACCAGGAGAAGAAAAATATATAGAATTTAACCTGCCAGAAGAATATGCATCAGGAGAGTATTTAATTAATACATGTTTTAAATTAAAAAGTGATACATTATGGGCCTTTGCAGGACATATAACAGCTTTTGATCAATATGTTTATTCAATTATAGAAAAGTCTGCTGATATACAACGAAGTAAACCTAAAGTTATATATGGAGATGTAAATATTGGAGTAAAAGGTGATGAATTCAGCTTTTTATTTTCAAAACAGCAGGGTGGAATTGTATCATTAAGATATGAGGGCAGAGAAATGATAACACAAGTTCCGATGCCTACATATTGGAGAGCAATGACTGACAATGATAAGGGAAATAACCAAGGCTTTAGATGTGGTCAATGGCTGCAGGCAAGCATGTTTCAGCAGTGTTCTGATGTGCAGATAACTGAACAGGACTATAATATTAATATAGAATACACATATATATTACCTACAATTCCACAAACCTCAGTTAAGGTATTATATACTGTTTTTAATAATGGAGAAATAAAGGTTAGCTGTGATTATAAAGGTGTTTCAGGTTTAACTGAGCTTCCTATATTCGGATGGGCAATTAAGCTGCCTGCTGATTATGACAGCTTTAAATGGTATGGTATGGGACCAGAAGAAAACTATATAGATAGAAATAACGGAGCAAAGCTTGGTATTTATGAGAAATCTGTGGTGCAGAACGTATCAGGTTATATTGTGCCTCAGGAAAGCGGCAATCATACTGGCGTAAGGTGGGCTCAGATAATGGATAAAACCGGCTTTGGAATTGAATTTATTAATAATGGTGTACCTTTTGAACTTGGGGTATCACCATACACAGCTTTTGAACTTCAAAATTCACTACATCATTTTGAACTGCCAGCAGTAAATTATACCGTAGTAACTATTGCAGGCAGACAAATGGGTATTGGCGGCGATGACAGCTGGGGAGCGCTAGTTCATAAGGAATTTCTTATTGATTCAGCTGAAGATATGCATTTTGAATTTATAATTAGAAAATGCAGAGATTAAAAATAAAGTATAACACAGGTGATTTTACCTGTGTTATTTTGTTCGTTCAGGCAGTTGTATAGTTAAACATAACTCTTAAGGTTATCTATCCTCAATCACAAAGTTCTACTAAATTTCTAAAAGAAGCTTATCACCGCTATCATTTATAAATTAAGTGGAACTAAATGTGACGAGGAAAGTATAGTAAGACGGATTTTAGAATATTTGATTAAACCAATGTCACAATTAATTGAAATTAAATGTAAAAAGAAAAGTATATATAAGGATATTTATTAGTGATGATAAACAGATTCTTTATAAACTATTCCTAGTGTGTCTATATGTGATATTTGGTGAAATAAATAAAAAAAAATAGATATAATGAGTTAATTTTGAATTATGGAATAAATCAACTTAACAGTGGCTTTATTATGTGATAAGATAAATAACGTTCCGTCGAAACAAAAGCTTTTAAATTCAAAAGCAGTTTTGATTAGATTTTATTAAAATAAAATGTCTAAACAAATACAAAGAGTAAATGGGACAACTACTTAAAACTTTGAAAACAACTTAGAAAAAATCTTAAAAAAAAGATTTTGAAAAAAATAAAAAAAGTTGTTGACAAAGAAAAAAATAAGTGGTAAGATATAAAAGCTGTCAGATGACAGCGAAGAAAAAATGGTCTTTGAAAATTAAACAGAGTAAAATAAAGCAAGTAAACCAGCA
>JAUZPN010000070.1 GCA_030705885.1 Bacillota bacterium
ATATTAAAAGTTATTTTAGTGTAAACTATGATAAATTTAAGATAATATATAAAAAATCATATATTATTTATGATATAACTAATGATTCATTTATTATGTATTCATATTTGGATGATTACTATCATAGAGAAGATATTTATAGTTATAAAGTTGTAGATGGAAAAGTATGTTTTATTTATAAAAACACAGTATATAATTTAGGAAAGGTAGTAACTTAGAAAATTATTGGAACTTTGTGACTGAGGATAGTATATATTTATGCTTTTTTTATTGGATATCTTAAAACCTTTTGTTTTATTTTCAATCTCTTTTGTAGTATAATTTTTACATAAAGGGGTGAATATAAATGAGTGTTTTAGTAAAAAAGGGACAAAAAATAGATATAACAAAAAATTTTATAGGACTTCAAAGAATTAATGTACAAATGAGTTGGAAAGTGATTGATTCAAATTCAACTGCTTTTGAGATTGATACAGCATCATTTCTTCTTGGAGCTTCAGGCAAAACAGCAAAGGATGAGGATTTTATATTTTATAATAATCCAGTAGGTGGTGAAAATTCTGTAACTCATATCAGCAATTCACATAATGAAGGAAATGAACATATAAAAATTAACTTAAAAACTGTGCCAAATGAAATTGAAAGGGTAGCTTTTACAATAACCATTCATAATGCTGAAAAAAAATCTCAAAGCTTTAAACAAGTTAGTAATGTATTTGTTAGAATATTTAATGATGAAACTGGAGAAGAATTACTTTGTTATAATATAGGAGAGACTTTTA
Organism: Bacillota bacterium; assembly: GCA_030705885.1. Taxonomy (GTDB): domain Bacteria; phylum Bacillota; class Clostridia; order Clostridiales; family Clostridiaceae; genus JAUZPN01. Next base: position 783 of record JAUZPN010000070.1, read on the forward strand.
CAGTTGAAACAGCTATAGTTGCTGCAGAAATATATAGGTATAAAGGTGAATGGAAGTTTAATGCTATAGGGAGTGGGTTTATAGGTGGATTAGCAGCTCTGTGTAAAAATTTCGGCATCTCTGTTGAAGAAGAGAATCAGTCAAATAATAATGATCAGTTATCAAATAAAAAAGAAGATTACAATAAAGAAGAAAATAAGCCAAAACAATCACAGACAAAAGTAAATTTATCAAAAATAGATATATTAAAAAAGAAAGTTGAAGTAGTATTAGAAAAGAAAAATCTAAAAGGCGTAATAGCGAGAGTAGCATTAGTATTAGATATTTCTGGCTCAATGTATTCTTGTTATAAGAGTGGCAAGGTTCAAAATGTTGTTGATCGCATTGCTGCAGTTGCATCAAAATTTGATGATGATGGCATTCTAGAAATGTGGATGTTTGATCATAGATTTAATAGACTTCCTCAAGTAAATGAGAATAATTATGAAAATTATATAAATAGAGAAATTTTAAATAAATATAAACAGGGTATTTTTGGCGGCAAAATTTTTGGTTCAAATGATGAACCGCCAGTAATGAAAGATGTGATTAAATACTATACTGAAGAAAATAAAAGTAATTATCCATCTTTTATAGTATTTATTAGTGATGGTGGTGTTCACAAAAATCGTGAAATAAAAGAAATGATAAGTACTGCATCAAGATACCCATTATTTTGGCAGTTTGTAGGTATTGGCAATTCTGATTATGGAATTTTGAAAAAACTTGATACAATGTCAGGAAGAGTAGTAGATAATGCAAATTTCTTTTCTCTTGATGATGTAGATAGTATTTCTGATGAAGAATTATATAATAAATTACTAAATGAATTTCCGATGTGGTTAAAAGAAGCAAAAAACAAAGGTATACTATAGATTGAAGTATAATTTTTTAATTAAAATTAAGATTTAACCAAAAAATTTTTAAATCTATTTGCAAATAGCTATAAACTTTGATAAAATATGATTGTTTGAATTATATATACTCGTATAATAGTGCAATAAAGCGTAAACATGTATAATATAATTATACTTTCCTCATTACATTTAGTTCCAATTAATTTGTGAATTATAGCGAGGAGATGCTTCTTTTAAAAATTTATTGGAACCTTGTGACCAAGGATAATATAAGTGAAAAATGTGGTATTAATTTACCTGAAAAGGTTATAATATAAATGATTTAAAATATTTTGGAGGGATACTTAATGATATCAGCAGGAGATTTAAGAAAAGGAACTACTTTTGAAGATAATGGACAAGTGTTTACAGTAATTGATTTTTTACATGTAAAGCCAGGAAAAGGAGCAGCTTTTGTAAGAACTAAATTAAGAAATGTTATAGCTGGAGGAGTTACTGATAGAACTTTTAACCCTACAGACAAACTTCAAGAAGCAGTTATTGAAAGAAAAGAAATGCAATATTTGTATTCAGATGGAGAATTATATTATTTTATGGATCAAGAAACTTTTGAGCAGATTCCTTTAAATTTAGAAAAGGTAGAAGAAGCTATAAAATTCTTGAAAGAAAATATGTTTGCATCAATAAAATTTTATAAGGGAGAAGCATTTTCAGTAGAAGCTCCTAATTTTGTTGAATTGCAGATAACACATACAGAGCCAGGTGCAAAAGGAAATACTGCTACTAATACATTAAAGCCAGCAACAGTAGAAACTGGTGCTATAGTAATGGTTCCTTTGTTTGTAAATGAAGGAGAAATTATAAGAATTGATACTAGAACAGGTGAATATATGGAAAGAGTTTAGGTAATAATACAAATATAGATTAATATTTATATTTGTATAAGGATGTGGTAATTATGGATTCAATACTTTCAAGGGTGGCTTATTTAAAAGGCTTAATGGAAGGACTTAATATTGATTATGAATCAAAAGATGGAAAAATTACTTCAGAAATAGTTGATATTTTGCAAAATATTGCTGAAGAAATGAACAATATTGATAGTACTCAGAATGATTTACATGATTATGTTGAGTCAATTGATTCTTGTTTGAATTATTTGAAAGAAGATTTATTTTATGACGAAGAGGATTATGACAATGAGGATGATAGCAATGAAGATGATGACAAATGTGATAATTATACAAAGTTTAATTGTACTCATTGTAATGAAACGATATATTTAGATGAAAATATGATGAGCAGTAGATTAAATATAAGCTGCCCAAACTGTCATAGTGAATTACAAATAAATCAAATTCACGAAGATTAGTGAAGTATCACATAAAATAATTGAGCTGCATTTTAATGATATTGAAAAATTGTTTTTCGATATCATTAAAATGCAGTTCTTTTTTTATTTTTTGAACGTATAGATATTGCGATAAGTTATTTATTGAAGAATAAGTTTAATAAATAAAAAAATAAATTGAATTGTCATATTTTTATGATTTTTAAAATACAGATTATATATGAGAGGATGATAAGAGTGATGGAAATTAAAGCTGTATTAGAAATACTTCCTGCATCCATAAGGAAAAAATTAGAAGAAACTGAAAATATGAATAACTTGCAAGAAATTAGAATTAAAATAGGTAAACCTATTATTTTTCAAATTGGTTCTAAAGAAACTATTTATAATTATATTGCTTCTAATGAAGATTTGAAAAATATAATGCAAAGGATGAGTAACTATTCGTTATATGCATTTAATGATGCTTTAAAACAAGGTTATATAACATTAAAGGGCGGTCATAGAGTTGGTATTTGCGGCAGCTGTGTTGTTGAAGAAAATGAAGTAAAAACTATTAAGGATATTGCATCTATAAATATAAGAATAGGAAAAGAGATAATGAATTGTTCAAATAATATATTACCATATATTATTGATAAACAGAGCATACTGAATTCAATTATTATATCTCCTCCTAAATGTGGAAAAACAACAATGCTTAGAGATGTTGCAAGAAATATTTCAAATGGTATTGATAATTTAAGTTTTAAAGGAAAAAAGGTTTCAATAATTGATGAGAGAAGTGAAATAGCTGGCTGTTATAATGGTATACCTCAAATGGAAGTAGGACTTCGTACAGATGTTTTAGATTCATGTCCTAAAAGTCAAGGAATAATGATGGCAATTAGGAGCATGTCTCCTGATGTAATTATCTGTGATGAAATTGGAACATATAGAGATATGGAAAGCCTGCTTATGGCATTAAATTCAGGAGTAAGTATTATTACATCAATTCATGGTAAAGGGATAGAGGATTTGTTTGAAAGGGCAGTATATAAAGAAATAATAGAAAATAATGTTTTTGAGAGGGCAGTAATATTAAGCTCAGAAAAAATTGCTGGGACAATTGATTACATATATGATCTTCCTAAGAAGGAAATTATTTGGGGGAAATAATATGATAAAAATTATTGGAGGAACATTAATTTTAGCAGCTTCCACTATAGCAGGTTTTATGTATGGTGAAAGTTTTAAGAAAAGAGTTATTCAGTTAAGTGAAATTCAAAGAAGTTTATATCAGCTTCAAAATGAAATTGAATTTACTCATACTGCATTGCCAGAGGCATTTTCAAATATAAGTAAAAAAAGCATTTATCCATTAGACAAGCTATATAGTGAAATATCTGAACTGCTCTACTTAAATAAAGTTGAAAATGTTAATGAAGCCTTTGAAATTAGTATTAAAGATATGAAGGAAAATTTATTTTTAGCTAATGAGGATGTTAACATAATTTTGGATTTATCAAAAACATTAGGTGAATCAGATATTTTAGGGCAGAAAGCAATATTTTCCTTAACTTTTGAAAATTTGAATAAGCAAATTACAGCAGCGGAAGTAAAAATGCAGAAAAATGTTAAAATGTTTAGATATTTAGGGTTTGCTTTTGGTGCAGCAATAGTTACCGTATTGATATAGGAGGGACAAAGGATGTTAGATGTTAGTTTACTATTTAAAATTGGAGCTTTTGGCATTTTGCTTTTTATTTTGGATAAGGTTTTAAAAGCTGCTGGAAAAGATGACATTGCAACACTTACAAATTTAGCGGGTATTGTAATAATTTTAATAATGGTTCTTAGTTTAATTTCAAAGCTTTTTGATGCTATTAAAGTTATGTTTCAATTTTAAAAAGTTTTTATATACTATCCTTAATTACAAAGTTCCAGTAAATTTTTAAAAGAAAATTCTCTTAAATGTCATTTATAGATCAAGTGGAAATAAATAAGCATTAGGAAAGTATAACTTAGGAGGATAATATGGAAATTGTAAAAGTTGTTTCATTTGCTTTTATAGCATTATCAATTGTGTTAATTTTCAAAGATAGAAGATCAGATTTGTCAGTACAGATAAGTCTAACAGCAGGAGTTTTAATTTTTCTTTATATGGTAAGCAAATTAACAGTAGTACTTCAGCTTTTACAAGAACTTTCGTTAAAAGCAAATATTGATTTTGTATATCTAAATACTGTTTTTAAAATATTAGGAATAGCTTACCTTTCATCATTTTGCAGTGAAATATGTAAGGATGCTGGAGAAAACAATATAGCTTCTCAAGTTGAGTTTGCAGGAAAAATATTTATTTTGGTTCTTGCTATGCCAATACTTATGTCAGTATTAGAATCAATTCTAAAAATTATGTAGTTTTATATTTTAAAAGATTATAAACATAAGATTACAGGAGGTGTACTATGAAAAAAATAATAGTGATATTTCTCATTATTTTTATGTTACCAATAGCTGTTTATGCTGCAGGAACGGATGATAATAATACTGATAATGATATATCAACAAAAATAAATAATTTATACAATTATATTTCAAATATGAAGACTAACTATGATGAATTAAATAATATGGATTTAAATTCGTATGTTAAAAATTACATAAAAAGCGGAGACGGCAAGTTTTCTGTTTCAAATCTAGTGAAAGCTTTAATTTCTTATTCTTTTAAGGAAGTTTTAGCATCATCAAAAATTATGATTTCTATAATAATAATTGCAATAGTATGTGCACTTTTAAACAACCTGCAGAAAGCTTTCAGCAATGAAAAATTATCAGATATAGCTTATTTTGCTTGTTATTCTCTCTTAATAATAATAATTATTAAGAGCTTATATATAAGTATAGATTTAGTTAAAGATACTATAACTCAAATGACTGATTTTATGGCTGCATTAATGCCAATATTAGTAATGCTTGTGGCAAGTGTTGGTGGGTTAAGTGAAGCAGGGTTGATGGATCCTGTTATTATTGGATCAATAAATGTTTGTGCAAGAATTTTTAATAACTTTATTATACCATTGATTTTAATTGGTATAGCATTACAATTTGTGAATAATATATCTATAGAATATAAGATAGATAAATTAACAAAGCTTATAAATCAAATTGTTCTATGGGTACAAGCTGGTCTTCTTACAATAACTGTTGCAATTTTAAGCATAAGAGGAATGACATCCAAAACTATAGATCAAGTTACTATGAAGACAGCAAAATTTGCAGTAGATAATTTCGTACCTGTTATAGGGAAATGTTTATCTGATGCTATTTCATCAATTGCGGGTTATTCTATGTTGTTAAAAAATGCACTTAGCAGTATTGGTTTAATAATATTGCTGATTATAATAATATTTCCAATTATAAAGCTTGTAATAATGTCACTAATTTATAAGCTGACAGCGGCAATAATTGAACCTATAAGTGACAAGAGAATTACCGAATGTGTAGCTTCAGCAGGCAGTTCATTAATGTTATTGACTTCTTGTATTATTAGTGTTTCAGTAATGTTTTTTATTATGATTGCAATTATTGCATCTGCAGGAAAAGCAGCTATAGGCGGATAAAATGAAAAACTTATAAGAAGGTGAAATAATGTTAGATTCTTTAAGAAGTTGGGTAATAACTATTTGTGGAACGGTATTTTTTATTACTGCAGTTGAAATAATACTTCCTGATAATAAGATGAAAAAATATGTAAAGTTTGTACTTGGATTGATTTTAATTACAGTAATTATTAATCCAATTTTAAAAGTAATAAGTAATAAACAATATGTTGATTCATATTCAAATAATATAACAAATTATATAAGTAAAAGTGAAGGCGATACAGATTATGAAAAATATAAACAAGATAACATGCAAAACACTTTAAATTCATTTAAATCAAACCTAGCTGACAGCTGCAGTAAGATACTAGAAAAAAAATATCCTGAAAATAGTTTTAAAGTAGATGTTGATGCATCTTATGATAAAGAAGATAACATAGATATAAATACTTTAAAAATTGGAATTAAAGATGGTAGTGTTGAAAAAGTTAAAAAGGTTGAAATTGATTTAGATAAAAAGCCTCAAGACAATAATAGTATATTAAATGATTCAAAAAGTAATGAAATTAAAAATTATATTAGTTCAGAACTCAATGTTCCTGAATCCAGTATTACTATATATAAATATTAAAGCTCCGCTTATAAACAGAAAATATCCAAATTATAAATCCAGCATTATTATATATAAATATTAAGGTAATGAGGAGGAGAAAATAATGGACTTAAAAAAACTAATAGAGAAGATGACAAAAGACGGCAAAAATAAGTATTTGTTTAATCTTATGATTATTGCATTAGTTGGTATACTTATTTTAATTGCAGCTAGTATGTTTAAGGATAATAATGCTTCAGTAAAAACTTCAGCTAAAATTAATGATAGCCAAACAGAATCACAAGATACAAAAAATTACGAATTACAGCTTGAAAACAAATTAAAAGATATATTGCAAAGAACAGATGGTATAGGAAATGTTTCCGTAATGATTTACTTTGAAGGTGGTGATGAACAGATACCAGCAGTTAATGTTACTGATTCTACAAGTACGACTGAAGAAAAAGACGCGTCAGGGGGTGTTAGGAGTACAACTCAAAAAAATACTGGGAGTACTGTAGTAACAACTAATGACGGAACTAAAAATGAACCATTAATTCTAAAGCAGAATAAACCTAAAGTAACTGGGGTTTATGTAGTAGCAGAAGGTGCAGAAGATGAAATTATGCAGCTTAAAATAAATAAAGCAGTAACTGATTTATTTAATATTTCACCAGATAAGGTTGCTGTTTTTCCTATGAAAAAATAGAATATATAAAAATAATTAAGCATATAATTCTGTAGAATGAATAATTGGAGGGATAAAAATGAATAAAAAGCAAATAGTAGTCATTGTTACCTTATTAGTTCTTATCGTATGTGCTGGAATACTAGCAACATATAATAATGGTTCTAATCCTGTAAATTCACCTTTAAATGTGGACAATACTAGTACAGATGGAACTAAAAATGCAGTTTCAAGCAGTAATTCTAATACCAAAGATGACTTTTTTACTTCAGAAAAATTAAGCAGAGAAAAGACATATACTACAAGTATTACTACATTAAAATCATTAATTGATGATCCAAATACCCCAAATGAATCAAAAGCTGCAGCAAGTGATAAATATAATCTTCTTACAGTAACTCAGGTAACAGAAAATAAAGTTGAATCTGCATTAAAGGCTAAGGGTTATGATTTAAGCTTATGTGAAATAACAGATGGAAAAGCAACAGTAAGTGTTAAAGTAAAAGACAAACAATTAACAGATAAAGATGCTAAAGTAATACAAGGAGTGGTTATGTCAGTTGCAAGTATTGGTCCTGATAATATAGAGATTATGCCAAAATCATAATAGGGATTACATAATTATTGTAATTCTTTAAAACTTTATTTGTAAAACTAAAATTTTTTTGATATAATATACACAAAAGAAATAAATCTTCAACTGTATTAAAAGTTTATATTTCATACTTTCCTCATACACATTTAGTTCCACTTAATTTGTGAATGACAGCAGGATGAAGCTTCTTTCAGAAATTTAGTGGAACTTTGTGACCTAGAATAGTATAGCAGTATAAATTTGATTAATACTGATTATTAAACAGGAGGTACAAAATATGGTTGAAAATGAAAAACAAGAAATTGATATGGGTATTGTTAAAATATCGGATGAAGTTGTAGGTATTATTGCAGGAATTGCAACTACTGAAATTAAAGGAATTGTAGGTATGAGTGCAAGTCTTGTTGGTGATTGGACACAAAAGATAAGTGGTAAAAAGAACTTATCAAAAGGTGTAAAAGTTACAGTAGGAGAGAATAGTGCTATAATAGAACTACATGTAATTGTTGAGTATGGTGTTAAAATATTAGAAATCGCTGAACAGGTACAAGAAAATGTAAAAAAAGCAGTAGAGTCAATGACAGGATTATCTGTAACTTCTGTTAATTTACATGTTCAAAATGTATTAATTCCTAAAATCAATGAAAATATTGAAGAAATTGAATAAATATAAAACACCCTCATTATTGTGAGGGTGTTTTATATTTTGGACATTTCTTGAGAAATGTTCTTTTTTACTAAAAAAATTTTTAAAATTACTTTAAAAAATAATTATATATTAGTATAATAATACATGGTGAAATATGAAAATATTCAGGAGGTTTTTATGAACAGAAGAAAATCAAGGGAAGTTGCTATGACGTTGTTATATGAATCAACAATAAATAAGGAAAAATATGAAGATATATTTCAGAATTTTTCTGAAAATACAGATATTGATATGAAGGACTTAGATATTGAGTTTATAAAAAAAACATTATTTACTATTGAAGAAAATTTGGAATTAATTGATAAGAAAATTGAAGATAATCTTATTAATTGGAAAATTAACAGACTATCAAAAATTGATTTATCTATTTTGAGATTATGTACATATGAAATAATGTTTGATGAAGAAATACCTGATATAGTATCTGTTAATGAAGCAGTTGAATTATCAAAAAAGTATTCTGACCCTAAATCTTCAAATTTTATTAATGGAGTGCTGGATAAGATAATAAAGAAATAGATTAAATGGCGGAGGAAATAATATGGGATTAATTATAGATGGAAAATCAATTGCGATGAAATATCGTAATGAAATTAAAGCTTTTGCTACTGAATTGGCTGATAATGGAAAAAGAACGCCATGTATTGCAACTATTTTAGTGGGAAATGATGGTGGATCTGTTTATTATGTAAATAATCAAGTAAAGCTTTGTAATAATCTTGGCATAGTGCCTAAAAATTATTTTTTAGATGAAAATATTGATGAAGAGAATTTGATTAAAGTTATTGAAGAAATAAATAATGACAGCAGTATAGATGGTGTGATTTTACAGCTGCCTCTTCCTAAACATTTAAATGAGAAAAATATTACTTCAAAAATATCATATAAAAAAGATGTTGATGGGCTTACAGATATAAACTTAGGAAAATTTTATAAAGGTGAAGAGAGTTTTGTACCATGTACACCTAGAAGTGTATTAGAGCTTATTAAAAGCACAGGAGTAAATATTCAGGGAAGTAATGCAGTTGTTATTGGAAGAAGTAACATAGTTGGAAAACCAGCAGCTCAATTGCTTCTTAATGAAAATGCAACAGTAACTATATGCCATTCTAAAACTAAAGATTTAAAGAATGTTTGCAGGAATGCAGATATATTAGTAGCAGCAATAGGAAGACCAGGATTTGTTACAAAGGAGTTTGTTAAAGAGGGTGCAGTTGTAATTGATGTTGGAACTACCATGGTAGATGGTAAAATAAAAGGTGATGTCATGTTTGATGAAGTAATACAAATAGCATCTCATGTAACCCCAGTACCTGGCGGTGTTGGATCTATGACAACTACTATGCTTATAAAAAACACTTGTGAGGCGTATAAGAAAAATGTATACTAAAATATTAACTGTTTCGGCTGTTAATAACTATATAAAAAAAATTGCTGATAGTGATTTCATTCTAAGCAACGCAAATATAAAAGGTGAGATATCTAATTTTAAAATTCACAGCAGTGGTCATATATATTTTTCATTAAAGGATGAGTATAGTAAGATTAATTGTATAATGTTTAAAAATAATACTGCTTCTATTAATTTCACACCTGAAGATGGAATGAAGGTTATTGCAAAGGGTAAAATCTCAGTTTATGAAAAGGAAGGAACATTTCAATTATACTGCTCAGAATTAAAGCTTGAAGGAATAGGTGAGCTTTATGCTGCATTTATTAAACTTAAGGAAAAGCTTCAAAATGAGGGAATGTTTGATGAGAAATATAAAAAACAAATACCAAAAATGCCAAAAAGAATTGGTGTTATAACATCACCTACAGGAGCAGCTATAAGAGATATAATTAATGTTGCTAAGCGAAGAAATAAAAATATTAATATGATTATCTACCCTGTTTTAGTTCAAGGAATTTCAGCTAGTGATGATATTATAAAAGCTTTGAATAAGTTAAATAACATGGATGATGTGGATGTAATAATATTAGCAAGAGGCGGAGGATCACTTGAGGAGCTTTGGGCTTTTAATAATGAAGCATTAGCTTATGCTATATTTCAATCAAAAAAACCAATAATAACTGGAATTGGCCATGAAACAGACTTTACTATTGCAGATTTTGTAAGTGATAGAAGAGCTCCTACACCATCTGCAGCTGCTGAAATAGCAGTACAGGATTTAAATTATTTGAATACAGCATTGTTAAATTATAGAAATTCTTTAAAATCAAAAATGGAAAATAAGTTAATCAATAGTATAAATGAAACTGACAAGTTAAAAAAGTTATTGTTGTTAAATAATCCAATAAAAGTTGTTCAAAATAACTTTTTACTTGTTAATGATAAAAAAGAAAAGCTAAAATATTTAATGGATTCAAAAATCCAATTAAGAAAAGAGAGACTTGCATCTTTAAATGCACTGCTTAGTGCTCAAAATCCACTTAATATATTAAACAAAGGATACTCAATAATACAGGATAAGGATAATAATGTTATAAGTGAAATGAATGTTTTAAAGAGTATTAATGAGGTTAAAGTAACATTAAAAGATGGAAGTGTTATAGCAAAGATTAAATGTAATTAATATAGGAGTGTTAATATGGTCAAAAAATCAGAATCATATGAAACCATGATGTCTAAGCTTGAAGCAGTGATTGAAACTATGAGTAATAAAGAAATTACTTTAGATGAATCTATAAAGAGTTATGAAGAAGGTATATCACTTTGCAATAAACTTTATAAAATGCTCAATGAAACTGAACAAAAAATTAAGATATTAACAGATGAAAATAAAGAAGTTGATTTTATAAAAGATGGTGATTAATTATGGATATAAATGAGATAAAAAGTGAAATTGATAATTGGCTGAAAAATTATTTCACTGATAAAGGTACTTATAATAAAAGTATATATGAGGCTATGAGTTATAGCGTAAATATTGGAGGAAAACGTATCAGACCAATTTTGTTAATACTTGTATACAGTTTATATTGTGATAATTATGAAGATGTTATTCCAATATCAGCTTCAATTGAAATGATTCATACATATTCACTGATACATGATGATTTGCCTTGTATGGATAATGATGACTTAAGGAGAGGTAAACCTACAAATCATAAAATATTTGGAGAAGCAATTGCTACTCTTGCAGGTGATGGACTCTTAAATGAAGCAGTGAATGTTATGTTTAATTATTGTATTGATAAAGGTAAAAATGAACTTTCAGCATGCAAAACAATTACAGAAGCTGCTGGAGCTGATGGTATGATAGCAGGTCAGGTTGTTGATATATTAAGTGAAGGCAGGAAAATTGATAAAGAAGAATTGTATTATATGCATAGAAAAAAGACAGGAGAGCTTATTACAGCATCAGTTTTAGCAGGTGCACATCTTGCAGGTGCTGAGGAACGTGATTTAAGAATTTTATCGAGTTTTGGTGAAAAATTAGGCTTAGCATTTCAGATTAAAGATGATATACTTGATGTAATAGGAAATACTGAGCTTTTGGGTAAAAAAGTAAATAGCGATGAAAATAATAATAAGTCAACTTTTGTTACATGCTTTGACATAGAGTATTGTGAAATAATGTGCAAAGAATTAACAATAGAATGTGTAGATTTACTTAATAGATTAGATAGAAATACTAATACGTTAAAACAACTTACAAAAATGCTGTTAGAGAGGGAAAAATAGCTATAGAAAAATAAAATAAGAGCAGCTAAATTGATATACTTTTACAATTACATATAGTTTCAATTAATTTGTAAATGATAGTATAGGAGCTTGTTTTAGAAATTTATTGGAACTTTGTGATAGTGGATAGTATAATCAAAGTATAATAGCTAAATAAGGAAACTTTAAAATGTATAAAATTTTAGATGAATACAAGGATTTTACTGATATAAAAAATATGGACTATGATCAGTTGGATGTTTTTGCAAAGGAAATAAGAGAATTTCTTGTTGAAAAAGTTTCAAAGACAGGAGGACACTTAGCTTCCAATTTAGGAGTAGTAGAATTAACTTTAAGTTTATTAAGGGTTTTTAATGTTAGCAGTGATAAATTGATTTGGGATGTAGGTCATCAGGCATATGTTTATAAAATTCTCACTGGAAGAAAGGACAAATTTGATAATTTAAGAAAGTTTGGAGGAATTAGCGGATTCCCTAAAAGAGAAGAAAGCATATATGATTTTTTTGATACAGGTCACAGTAGTACTTCAATTTCTGCCGCACTTGGAATGGCTATTGCAAGAGATATTAATGGTGAAAAAAATGAGGTTGTGTCTGTAATTGGTGATGGTGCACTTACTGGTGGTATGGCATTTGAAGCATTAAATGATGCTGGATACAGAAAAACTAAAATAATAATTATTTTAAATGATAATCAAATGTCAATAGCAAAAAATGTAGGAGGCATGTCAAAGTATCTAAATAAATTAAGACTTGATCCAAAATATACTAAGTTTAAAGAAGATGTCGATTTTACATTAAAAAAGATTCCTGGAGTGGGAAAAGGAATGGTAAACTCCATGGGAAAAATGAAAGATGCTATAAAACAATTGATTGTTCCAAGTATGCTGTTTGAGGATATGGGAATAAAATATTTAGGGCCAATTGATGGACATAATATAAAAGAACTCAGTGAAGTACTTTCTATGGCAAAAAACATTAAAGATTCAGTAATTATTCATATAATTACTACTAAGGGTAAAGGATATGAGTTTGCTGAAAAAAATCCAAATAAATTTCACGGAATTGGTCCTTTTGATTCTGAAAACGGAAAAACACTTGTAAGCTCAATAGAAACTTATTCTAATGCATTCGGTAATGAAATGATAGAAATTGCTAAAAGTAATAAAAACCTAGTTGCAATTACTGCAGCGATGAGGGATGGAACTGGATTAAGCAAATTTTCTAAAATGTATCCCGAAAGATTTTTTGATGTAGGTATAGCTGAACAGCATGCAGTAACTTTAGCTGCTGGTATGGCATGCCAGGGATTAAAACCTGTTTTTGCAGTTTACTCAACATTTTTGCAAAGAGCTTATGACCAGGTTCTGCATGATATATCTATTCAAAAACTTCCAATTGTTCTTGCAATTGATAGAGCAGGCATTGTAGGGGAAGATGGTGAAACTCACCAAGGTATATTTGATTTATCATATTTATCACATATTCCAAACATGACAATAATGAGTCCTAAATGCGTAGAAGAACTCAAAGTAATGCTTAGGTGGGCAGTAGAGCAGAACTATCCTATTGCATTAAGATATCCCAAAGGAGGCAATAATGCTAATGTAAAAATTTCTCCTATTAGAAACATAAAATTAGGTAAATGGGAAGTTATTTACGAAGGAGATTATAATAAACAAAGTAAAAAAGTTGCCATCTTGTCTGCAGGCAAGATGGTTGAGCAGTCAATTTTTGCAAAAGAAAAGTTAAGTAAAGCAGGTATCAGCTGTACACTTATAAATGCATGTTTTATAAAACCTATAGATAAAGAATTGCTAAAGAAACTAGTTCAAGAAAACTACTTTATTGTTACTATTGAGGACAATATTATTCATGGAGGATTAGGTTCTTTGGTTTTAGAATATATTAATACAATAACATCTGATATCAGGGTGTTAAATCTAGGATATAATAATGAATTTATACCACAAGGAAGTGTGGAACAATTATATAAAATTTATAAATTAGATGCAGATGGTATAACTGAGAGCATATTAAATTCATTGTGAGGAGTCGGCTATGTCAGAACCCAAGGAAAGATTAGATATATTATTAGTAAATAAAGGTCTCTTTTCTTCAAGAGAAAGAGCAAAAGCCAGTATAATGGCTGGAGAAGTGTTAGTAGATGGTAAAAGAGTTGATAAATGCGGCGAAAAAGTAAAGACGACTGCTAATATAGAAG
>JAUZPN010000071.1 GCA_030705885.1 Bacillota bacterium
TTCCATCCCTTCAACTTTCCTTCCTCCTCTGATAAACTAATACTTTAATTTTATCAGAAGATGTATTATTATTATACTTAGCTGGAAATTCTTCTCCCTTTTTGTTTGCCGAAATCTCACCCTTTTAGTTTACCACTAACAATAGAAACAGCTATAAGCGTTTAACCTAAAAAAATAATACAGATATTATTAATTTACTTAATAGTATTTAAAGTAATTAATTTAAAATTGTAGCAATAGGTGGAGAGGCAGTCCAATAATTATAGGAGCAGTTTTTTGAAGGCAATATTTGAACTGATTTTGAATTACGCCTAATTTATATTATATTTGGTAGGAGAATTAGCTATGAAATTCAATATACTTGATTATAATCCATTAGAAGTTCGTAAACTTAAATCTATGGATAAAAATTCTAAAGAGTATAAAAAGTTATATAAAAATTTACGTTTTATGTGTAGACTTAATTTTACTTCCATGATAAATCGTAATGATCTAAATGATGAATTATTTAATACTAAGAAGTATAAAAAATATAAATATATATCATATAGTTTATTTATTATAGATATACCATTGGTAACACTTTTGTTGAGTAATAAATATTTAGATTATAACATTAATTTTATTGAGCTAATTAAACTTGTTTATCCTGAGTTGTTACCTTGTACAATTGCTTATATAATTGGTTTAATTTATGCCATTAAAATGAAAAAATTAAGAGATAGATTCATTAATAAGTTAATTAGTCAATCGAAAATTAAATGTCCTCATTTTTCAGATGAATTAGTATCAAAGGTTGCATATGCTTATCCATTTACCACTAATAATCTTAATATAATGAAGAATAAAGAGAAATGTGGATGTATAAATTGTTTAACCATATTTTCTAGTGATGAAATTAAAGAACATAATTCTATATCTGTTATATGTCCATATTGTAATAAAGAAAATATTATAGCAGAAAGTTCAGGATATCCAATAACAGATGAATTTTTAAGTGAAATGAAAGAGTATTGGATTGATAGTATAAATTAATGTGTGAAGGAAAAAATATATAAATACTAATGATAAATCAAGTTTTATCTCAAAAGGAATAGTTTAAATGATATTAATTTATTTATGAGTCATTATATATGAGTCATAAAATCTACTCTAATTTAGAAATTTCATTTAGGGTAGATTTTTATTTTGATATTGATTATAGTCATTATACTTACCATTATCCTATAATTAAGAATATATCTTATTCAGCATATACTTCAATAGCTATTTGAGTATAAGGCAAATAACCTATTTTATAATTTTTATTTATTATAATATTACAATAATCATAATATGATACTTCCATTTGTTTATTGTTTATTATAACATGATAAGTAGGATCTTTGGTGCCATGAATCTTTTCTGTTACAGTTCCTTCAATTACAGAAAAATTATTGTGTTTAAAATTATTATAATCTTTAATTGAAGGAATAGAGAACCTAAATATCACTACAATTGAAAGTATTGCTACTCCAATAATTTTTGCAAAATTAAATAAAGTACATTTTTTATTAAGCTTAACATAGATACAGTATAAAATTAAGCCAATAATAAGAAGGATTGGTATTGTTATGTTTGTATAAAAATCAAAATAAAATAAATAATCATTCATTAATTTTTCATCCTTTCATTATATATAGGCTTAATAGGAACACATGTATCATATGTTAAGGTGTACAAAAAATATAACAAGTCAATATTTCTTTGAAAAAGATAGAGTAAGTTTTTACTTATTTTTGTTATAATTAATTTTGCAAAACAATAAGTAATAAACAAATGAAAATTATATTATTATAATACACGAATTAATCAAAAAAAGTAAGAGCATTTAAAAAAAGTATTATAAATGATAAAAGTAAAGAATATATTTTTGGATAAGTTATTAGGTTAAAGATAACCTCGCTATCATTTATAAATTAACTGGAACTAAATGTGATCGAGGAAAGTATATATTGACAAATAAAATCGATAACTTCATAATGTAATTATAATACAAGCTTAGTTTATAAATTATATTATGGGAGATGTTGTTATGGATAATTTGAAATACAAGGTGACATCAGGCGCATTGACACTTGGAATGCTTCTCAGTATAGTTCCATGGAATTATATTACTGCTGAAGGAATATCGAATACAACAATTACATCTGAAGCTCCTGCAAAAATTAACAAGGTACTTTATGGCGATACTGATGGTAATAGAGCTGTTAATAGCCTTGATTATACTGAACTCAGAAGTGCGTTGTTAAAGAAAAGCAGTACATATGCTAATTGGAAAACTGCAGCTGATGTTAATGGGGATGGAAAAGTAACTGTATTGGATTATTTAATTTTAAAAAATTATCTTGCCGGTAAAATAAAAGTATTTCCTATTAGCCAGTTTTCAAATAAAATAACAGATTATTTAAGGCCAAGTGTAAGTATTAATATAAGCTCATTAAATGTAAAGGTTAATGACAAAGTTAATATAACGGTAAATGCAGTTGATGATACAAAGGTTGCGTCAGAATCGTTGAAAATCAATGGTGTTGATGTTCCGCTTGATGGAAGCAGCAGTGCTTTATATACACCTAATGCATCAGGAGTGTATAAGGTAGAAGCTTATGCAGAGGACAATTCAGGAAATGCAGGGTATGCTTCAGAAAACCTTATAGCAGCGGATGGTACTGTAACGCAAGCACCTCAGGTATCTATTAATTCATTTATTCCACTAGATATTGCTCCTGGTGCTTATGGAATAATAGGCTCAGCTCTTGATGATAATCTTGAAAAATACATATTGGAATATTCACCTCATAATGAAAATAATTATACAAAATTTGCTGAAGTAGATGATTTTCAGGTAAAGAACGGTTTACTGGGAACATGCAATTTTGGTACTTTAGCTAATGGATTATATGATATAAAGCTTACAGCCTATGATAAAAGCGGCAATACAAGTTCTGTTGTAGTAACAAGATATTCTACTGAAAAATTAAATTATGGAGAATTAAATTTAAGTAATGTAGATATAAGTAATGGGACAAACTTTGATTTAATAAGAACCTACAGCAGTTATAATAAGTCAAATAGTGATTTTGGATATGGATGGGGTTTTAATGGCATAAATCTAAATTTGAAATTAAATTCTACAGCAAATACGTTAAGCGGTAAATGGAGTCTTAAAAACAAATATGGTGTATATAGTGTTATTGAAGATGAACCTCACAATTTAATAGTTCAATATCAGGATGGAACTACAGATAGCTTTAAAATGCAGTTAAGTAATAATCAGTCAGCTTTTCTTCCTATTGAAGGAGAGGTAAGCTATATTGCACAAAATGGAACAAAGTCAAAGCTTGAAGCACTTGGAACGGATGGTACTTATCATGTAGCCAGCAGTGAAAATGGTACAGGTGTTGGCCCTGTAGTTTTACATACTGGAGATTATTACTCTGGAGAAGATGATGAGTATAGTGTAACAGGCTTTAAGCTTACAAAGGAAGATGGCACAATAATAATATTTGATAAAGATGGAAATGAACAAAGTATACAGGATAGTAAGGGTAATGTCTTTTCATCATCAGGAATAAAATATGCATCAGGAGGAAGCATAACCTTTGAGAGAGATTCAAAAGGACATATAACAACAGCTTCAGATTCAAAAGGAGTTACAGTAAAATACGGCTATGACAGCTATGGAGATCTTGTTTCTGTAACAGATCCAACGGGTGCTGTTGAAAAATACAAATATAATTCTTTTCATAGAATAACTGACATTATTAATAATGATGGTGTGGTAACTTCAAAATATGAATATGATGATGCAGGAAGGCTGACAGCTGTATTTGATCAAAGTGGACAAACCAGTATAACTTATTAAAATATAAGCAGGCGTGAAATATTCACGCCTGCTCTTTTTACAAATTACCCTCTAAAAATGTCTTCAATAAATGTTATACTTCCTCTGAATCCAGCAAATGCATGGTTTAGTATAAGACGGTCAGTTATTGGAAAACTTACACTTAAATGAGGAATACCTAAAGTTTGTGCAATTTCTTTGTCAAGTGAGCTTCCAAAAATAAATGAAGGTTCAGCTTTTTCAATTTCGGTACTTATGATATAGCGGTCATCTGAAAATACTACTTTAGGTGGATATGCAAATTCAAATGAGCTGAGCTCTTTTATTATGTCATCACGATACTCCTCTTTTGGTTCATCTGTTATGATTGCAACTGTAGGAATTTGACCATAATCATTTATTAAAAAATTTGTAAGTCCAATTACTGTATTAGTGTCACCTATAATTGCAAAACGAAACTGCTTATAAATATCTGACATTTTTTCAATGTAGGTATATGCATAGTCTGTTTCTTCTTCTATAACTTTTTGCACCAAATCATTATCAATGTTAAGGGCAGAAGCTGCTTGTTTCAAAAATTCACTGGAAGCTGTAGGCCCAATAGGAAGTCCAGGGTATCGAATAAAAGGTATATCAAACTTATCTTTATATATATTTGCCAGTGATTCTGCTATCCAAGGTGAAATAATGATATTTAGTGCAGCTTCAGAGGATGTTTTAAATGCTTCAATTCCCTGTTTATTAATAAGAAAAGAATTAACCTTTAATCCTAAACGGTTTAGTAAACGAGTAATTTCCTCTAAGTTTCCCTGCCAGTTTACATCTTGATATGGAACAATTCCAAAAATGTTAACAGTTTTATTATTTTTAGGCAGAGGTTTTAAAAATTTATTTGCTAAGGTTTCAAAAACAATTTCGTAGCCATAATAACTACTTCCTTTAAAACCTTCTGTAGCTGCATGAATAACAGGATAGCCTTTGCTGATGTATTCATTTACAATAGATTCACAATCATCACCTATAATACCAGCTGTGCAGCCGGTTAATACAAAATACAGATCCCCTTTTACAACTTCTAAAGTTGAACCAATAAGTTCATTAAGCTTATCTTCACCACCAAAGATTACTTCCTGCTCATACATATTACTGCTTGGCAGAGCATTGCCGCCTATATAGCCAACCCCCTGAAAACCTGCTAAAGAACCTTGACCCATTGATATTTGATTACCACAGCCCGGTCCAGCATGGATAATGGGAATAGTTCCATAAATATTTTTTGCAGTTGCAACTGCACCTCCAAGTGCACAGGAGTATCTAGGATTTTCAGTTATAATACTCATGTTAATTCCCCTCCGTATTTTTCAAGTATTTAAATGGAGTATCCTGAAGCCAGGTATCTGTGTATGGCAGTTTTCTATGTTTCGATAATTTTATATTAAAACCAGGATTTTTAAGAGTATTAACTAAATCTCTGCCTATTGATAGTACTCCATTATAACCTAAAAACTTTTTCTGATCGTCAATAATATTAAGTGAAGGAACGCCTTGCTTTCCAGCCCAGATTACATTAGTACCAATACTTATAACTACATCTGGTTTAAGCTTTTCAATTATATTTGCCTGTTCAAAAGGCTGCATGTTTGCAACATCAAATATAAAATCATACTGCTGATTTGTTAATTCTTCAACTTCATCTGCTAATATATTATCTAAATGGAACGTATGAATTCCTACAACTTCAAAGCCTAAGTCCTCTGCTAATGAAGCGGCTGTGATACCTCTTCCTGAGCCGGCACTAATAAAGGCTCTTATCCCTTTAAGTTCTTTTCTCAGTGCTTGAAGGCTTTCTTCAATTCTTTTATGTTCTTCTTCAATTAGTTGTTTTGTTTCTTCAGTTTTACCAGTTAATTCTCCAATTTCAAGCAGCCAGTTATCAGTATTTTTTATTCCAAGAGGCATAAGAGTATTTGTGTGAGGTATATTATATTTAGATTCTAAAACTTCAAACAAATAGTCGCCATGAACTTTACATATTGATGTATTTAGTTTTGCAGCAGTAATTCTTTTTAAATCTTCAGCAGAAGCAAATGAAGGTATGAAGTTAGGTTTTAAACTTAATTTATCTAATAATCTTTTAAGTTCAAGCTGATCCCATACACTAAAGGTTATTGTACTAAGTACATTTATTAAATCATCTTCCTTTTTTGCAGAAGGTTCTATAAAATATTCTAAAATGGCATTATAGCAGGTATCATAACCTGTAGATGAAACTTTTGATGAAAAGCCTTCACAATGTATAGGTATTAATTTTGCTTCTGTTTCTGATTGAGTCTGGTTTACTACAGTATCAATATCGTCTCCTATTATACCTGAGGCACAAGAAGCAAGTACAAAAATAATTTTAGGTTTATATCTGCTTTCTGCAGTTAATATTGCTTCTCTTAATTTTGCTTCACCACCATGAATTACATCACTATCATCAAAATTTGAGCTGATCCATTTAGCATTGATTGGTTTTGATATACCTCTTTGAGTTTGTCCTATTTTATATTGAATGTTTAACGATCCTGCACAGCCTGTGCAGCCAACAGGAGCATGAAAAACAAATGCAGAGTCTTTTATACTTAATAAAGTTAAAATGCTGGTTATCTGCTGGCATTGATAAGTTTGATTGAAAGAACGATCTGCATTTTTTAAACAGCTGTTATTTAATTGTTTAGACAGGTCAGAGATTTGTCCAACATATCCAACTATGCTATTTAATCTGTTTTCTCTGAATTCAACAGTACTTTTTTTTGACATTAATATCACCTCTTTTAGTATAATTAATTTTATGGAATCATTGACATTGAAGTAGAATAAATTTTTTCTATTAGCTCAAGAGCACCTTTATAACCAATATAAGATCGTGTAAGTACAACTTCACTGCTTACAGGAAAACTTGTTTGAACTAGTACAGCATTTAATTCTCTGCTGACACTTTTTT
This sequence comes from Bacillota bacterium, assembly GCA_030705885.1. Taxonomy (GTDB): domain Bacteria; phylum Bacillota; class Clostridia; order Clostridiales; family Clostridiaceae; genus JAUZPN01. Next base: position 6,870 of record JAUZPN010000071.1, read on the forward strand.
CCCAAGATGTACCTAATATAAGTGGTAACTGGCCGCTAAAATCTATTTCCTTTATTTTATTTATTACAGTATATCCATCTTCAATAAATTCAAGTTCAGTAGCAAAATCATTTTGAATGTTATTATTTTCTTTTATAATTAATGGTTTGTATTTGTCTGGAGGATTATCAGTAATAATTTGTTTTGTTGGAATCAGTCCCATTTGATTAGATAAAAAATTATGCAGTGCTAGGTTATAAAGGCTGTCTCCAATAACAACATATTTTGCAGGTAGTCCATAAAAGCTTTCTGAATAAAATTCAGAAAAATTTTCAATAAAGCTATAATATTTTTTTTCTTCAGTCTTGATAAATTTTTCTGCTTTTTTTAGATTTGTACTTGAAAATTCAGCAACTTTTCTAAGAAAAGCTGAAGTTGCTTCACCGCCTATTGGAGGAACAGGAATATGCAGAAACGGCTGATTATATTTTTGTTCTAAATGCTGAGCAATACTTAATCCAACCCATGGAGATATAACTAAGTTAAACTCTGCTTTAGGTATATTCTTCCACTCACGTACTCCTTTACTTTCATATCCAAATAAAATGTTAACTTTAAGACCAATTCCTTCAAGAAGTCTTTTTATTTCAATAAGATCTCCTCTCCAAAATGTATTAAAGTATGGGATATCACTCCAAACATTTACAGTACCTTTAGTCTTTTCACCATAGTAATCACCAACAAACTGATCAATAATTGCTTTTACTACAATTTCATGTCCAATTAAGTTATTTCCTTTAAAACCGCCTGTTTCTGCATAAACTATAGGTACATCTTTTTTCTGAAATTCACCTACAACTGCAGCAACATCATCACCAACAAGCTCTCCAATACATCCGCTTAGAACTACAAATAAATCACCTTTTAATATTTTTAATGTTCCTTTTATTAGATTTCGTAATTTATTCTCGCCGCCGAATACAACTTCATTTTCTCCTGCATTTACACTTGGAATTACAGAACCGCTTGCACCTTGACAGCCATTTGACAAAGCAAAGCTGGTTTGCTGCTTATCTACACATCCAGGACCGCAGTGAGTAATGGGAACTGCACCAGGAATTGCGACTACAGAATGGAAGGCTCCAAGAGCACAACCATACCTAGGTCCATTAATTGAATTTGTCTTTTCAGCTAAACTAATACTTTCTGCCATTCTTTTTTCTCCTTTTTAAGATTATCTAATAATTCAGGATGTTTTGTTAAAATCAAAGGATCATCTTGTTCAAGCCACCAGTCTGTGTATGGTAAAGTGGAATGATTCTTTAAAATTTGATTAAACTTACTTCTTTGAAGTACTGTAATTATAGTTTCTGCTATATTCAATATTCCCTGATAACCAATAGATGAGTTTTCATCAGAAATACATATTGAAGGAACTCCAAGCTTTGCAGCTAAAGGTGCAAGTCCGTTATGCCTGATAAATATAAAATCAGGTTTTTCATTTTTAAGTAAAGAATAAAATTGAAATTGTTGTCTGTTACCAACAAAATAAGATGCTATATCGCCAGTACCTTCAACTAAAGTTCTTAATGAATCTTGTTTAGTATCGCCGCTGTCATAAACAGGATCATGATGGAATGCCATTGAACCATTTACTTCAATACCAAGCTCTCTGAGAACAGTAATCAAACCATGTGCATAAGCAGAGCCTGTTGCAATATACCCTTTAATACCTTTAAATTTCTTTCTGAAGTTTTCAATTATTGGAGTTACTCTTTTATGTTCTTTTTCAATATATGCTTCTGCAAGTTCAACTCTATTTGTAACTCTTGCAATTTCTCTAAGCCAAGCATCAGTTCCAGATAGGCCATATGGCTGAGGAGCTTTTATTTCAGGAACTCCAAATTGCTGTTCAAGACCAGCTGCTAGATATGAGGACAGTGTATAGCAGAAAGTTATTGTTGTAGCAGCTTCTGAAAGACTTGCTAAACTTTCAACTGTTGTTAAATCAATAGCAAAATTTACCCTTAAATTTAATTCTTTAAAGATAGGAGTAAAAACGTCCGTACCAAAAAGTGTTATTACATTAACTAAATCTTCTTGTTTTATTGGGTTTTTCTTTACTAATTGTCTTAATATGCCGTGCTGTACTACATCAAAACCAGTAGTCCAATGTTCAGCTCTGAAACCTTCGCAGCTTAATGGTATTACAGGTATACCTAATTGATTTTCTGCTTCAGAAGCTATGCTTACTACATCTTCTCCAATAATAGCAGTTGAGCATGAGGTTGCAAGAAATATAGCTTTTGGTGTAAATCTTTCATAAGCATCTTTTATTGACTGCTTTAGTTTTGCGGTTGCTCCAAAAACCATATCTTTTTCAAGGAGATTAGTACAAATCGTCTTAACATTTTCAATAGGATGACCTCTTCGTGCACAGCCTAATCTATAGCCTGAATTCATAGCAGTATGAACTACTGAGCATCCAATAGGAGAATGCTGGATTAAAACAGCATCGACTATCATTCCAGCTTGACAATCAACCATAGAACCGCTGCAGCTTGTGCCTTGAGTAAATGGACCAGCATCTTTGCAAAGCTTACAGCCTTTTTGACTGCCGCATTTCTTTCGTTCACCATTACCTCGACTTTCATAATCTGAGGATTTTACCAAATTAGAGGCAGTACCATTCCAAGTAACGATTGTTCCGAGCCTGCGTTCTCTGTTTTCAACGTCTGCAATGTTTAAATTTAATTTTTTTCGTGCCATTTTATATCCCCTTTCAAAAAAAATAGATTAATCTGCCTCAAAATAAATTTTGAAACATATTAATCTCTAGTTTGTCTAGTGAATTAATTTTTAATAGTATTCATATTGGAATAGTATAGATAATAATATTATTATAGATAAGGATTAATGGAAAGTCAATAATTTTTTAATACAAAAAACGTTTGACAAAACAGAGAAAAGAAAGTACTATAAAACATATAGGAATATTATTAATTGACTTGGCTTATTTTTAAAGAAAGGTGGTGAAACAATTTGGTTGAAAGTATTTCATTAAGAGTTTATGGAATGACGTGTACATTATGTTCTATAACAATAGAATCTGCATTAGAAAAAATGACAGGAATTAAAAAAGTGCGAGTGAGTTATGCAAGTGAAAAAGCTTCATTAGAATATGATGATGCACAAGTAGATTTGATGCGTATAAAAAAGCAGATAGAATCATTGGGATTTTCTGTTGAAGACAGTAAGGAAGCAAAGAAATCTGATAAAGGATTAACTAAAGCAGAAATTGAAAGAAATAAACTTAGAAATCAATTTATTTTTTCTGCAATCTTTAGTGCTCCATTAATGCTAGCCATGGTATTAGGGGGACTGGGATTTTGTCATGATGAATTTGATCCAACAACCTTAACAAAATGGGGCAGAATTGTTGAACTATTAAGATACAGAGCATATGGTCTTCATGATTGGAGGTTTCAATTGACACTTGGAACTATAGTACAATTTACTACAGGGCTGCGTTTTTATAAGCATTCTTATTATGCATTGAAAGCAAAAAGTATGACAATGGACTTATTAGTTGCTCTTGGATCTAGTGCTTCATATTTCTATAGTGTTTATATTGTTATTTTTCAGACTGCAACATATACATTTGGAATGAGAAATATATATTTTGAAGCATCTACTACTATAATTACTTTAGTTTTATTAGGCAAATACTTAGAATCTAAAGCAAAGAACGTTACATCTAAAGCAATTGAATCATTAGTTAATCTTCAGCCCAAAAATGCAACAATTATTAGAGATAATATAGAAATTCAAATTCCAATTGAACAAGTAATTGTTGGAGATACTATAGTTGTTAAGCCTGGTGAGAAAATACCAACAGATGGTATTATTTTAGAAGGATATTCTACAGTAGATGAATCAATGCTTACTGGAGAAAGCATACCTATAGAAAAACATGAGAATGATTTAGTAACAGGAGCATCTATAAATAAATTTGGAACCTTTAAATTTAAAGCTACAAATGTTGGTGAAGAAACTAAACTAGCTCATATTATAAAGTTAGTGGACGAAGCACAAGAAAGTAAAGCACCAATTCAAAAAATTGCAGATAAGGTATCAGGTTATTTTATTCCTTTTGTTTTATTTGTGTCACTATATACTTTTATAGTCTGGTATTTTTTCATTTATGGCAGGCAGGTATTTTTACTTGATAATTCTATTATTTATGCAGTTTCTGTACTTGTTGTATCATGTCCATGTGCATTAGGACTAGCAACACCTGCAGCTATAATGGTAGGTATTGGTATTGGAGCAAAGCATGGAATATTAATTAAAAATGGAGAAGATTTAGAAAAAGCATGCAAAATAGATACAATAGTTTTAGATAAAACAGGTACTATAACAACAGCAAATCTTGAGGTAACAGATATAATACTGCTTGATGAAAATAACCCACTAGTTAACAGCAAAGATAAATTAATTGAAATCTCAGCAATTGCAGAAAAGCAGTCTGAACATCCATTAGGAAAAGCCATATATGAATATGCAAAAGACAAACTTAATAAAGATATTAAATATGCTGATAAATTTGAGGCTGTCCCAGGAAATGGTATAACTGCATTGATTGATGAAAAATCAGTGGTTATAGGAACTAAGAGATTTTTAACAGATAATGATATAAGCATATTAAAAGCAGAAAAGCAGATAGCTTCATTACAAAAAGAAGGAAAGACTGTTGTAATAGTGTCAATTGATAAAGAATTAGCTGGAGTAATTGCAATTGCAGACCAAATAAAGGAAAGTTCAAAAGAAGCAATTGAAAGATTGAAAAAATTAAATATACAGGTTTATATGCTTACTGGTGATAACTATGATACTGCTAATAAAGTAGCAAAAGAGGTAGGTATAGATAATGTAATTGCAGAAGTGCAGCCTGAAAACAAAGCACAAGAGGTTGCAAAGTTAAAGAGTGCAGGAAAAATTGTTGCTATGGTTGGTGATGGAATTAATGATGCACCAGCATTAGCCACTGCAGATTTAGGTATTGCTGTAGGTTCAGGTACTGATGTTGCTATTGAAACAGGAGATATAGTACTGCTTAGAAGCGATTTAAGATCTATAAGTTCATCTATAAAACTTTCAAAACTTACCATGAGAAAAATTAAGCAGAACTTATTCTGGGCATTTATATATAACATTGTTGGTATTCCTATTGCAGCTACAGGACATTTAAATCCAGTGGTTGCATCAGTTGCTATGTGTTATAGCTCACTATCAGTATTACTTAATTCACTAAGCTTAAAAAGAAGTAAGTTATAAAGTGTAATTGTTATACTTTCCTCGTCACATTTAGTTCCACTTAATTTATAAATGATAACAGAGAGAACCTTTTTTAGAAATTTAATCGAACTTAGCGATAGAGGATAGCATGAAACAAATTTTTAACAAATTATTTAAATGGTATTGACATTATAGAAAAACTATAGTAAAGTATACTAAAAAGATAGGAATAATGTAAATGAGTAGTCAACCAGACAAACTGGAGGCTGAATTTTTCTATACAATTTAGAGAAGTTTGGTCTTTTTGTTTATATAAATATAAGTTTGGCGGCTAAATTAGGGAGGAAAATTGAATGAAAAAAGGTATCTTAGCGAAGAAAACAGCTGTGTGTGTTATTTCCTTAACAATGTTATTATCTACAGCAATAATTGGTTGTAATAAACAAGCATCAAAGAATACAACCACTGGGCAGACAGATGAATTAAAACCTGACAGTGATGGTTTAATTTCAATTAAAACTTGGAGCAGAACAGATTGTGGTTCTACAGTCTGGGTAGTTGCAGATCAAAAAGGATTTTTAAAGAAATATGGATTAAAGCTTGAATATACTGGTGAAACACAATCAACTCAGCAAATACCTTCAATATTAAATGGAAATAATTATATAGGTGACTTTCATCCTAATACTTATGCTGTAGCTGTTGCTGGTGGAGCTGATCTTATTGGTATTGGTGCAAAGGGTGCAGATCCTACACCAGATATAGATCCAAAATATCGTCATATGTGGTGGTTTATAAGCAAAAAAGTTTCGGATGCAGGAGTTAAAACTTTTGCAGATTTAGTAAAATATCAAAAGTCTGTAGGAAGAAAATTGAAGTTTTCTACTGGTGCAGCAAATATATGTACTGATTTTGAAGGTAATACTATTGCTGATAAGGTTGGACTCAAAAGAGATGATATAGAGTGGGTTACAATGCCAGATGTACAGGCAATACAGGCGTTACAGCAAAATTTATTAGATGTTTCAGCAGTACATCCCCCATATTACAAGGGAATGGAAAACGCAGGGAATTCAAAAATTGCAGACACTATCGATACTGGTCTAGGAGAAACAGCAGGATTAACATATTATGTAGTTGATAAAACTTGGGCAAAGAAAAATCCTAATATTACAAAGAAACTTCTTCATGCACTGTTTGAAGCTCAGGTATGGTCAAATCAGCATCCAACAGAATCAGCTGATTTAACTGCAAAGCATATAAAACAGCCTATAAGCGGAAACCATTATTATTCAAATAGTTTAAAAATTGATGATGAAAAATGGATAAAGCCATGGCTTGATGATTTAGTTAAAAATGGAAGCATACCTAAAGGGAAAATTAAATGGTCAGATTTAGTAACTACAGAATATCAATAAAAGTTACTTTTAAAAACTTAGTAAGAATATAGGATGTATATAATATATTAAAATCCTATATTGTACTATGTAAAATGTAATAATTATAGTTAGATCCAGCAAACTTTGAGCTAATTAAATATAAAACAATAGTAATTATATATATATTAAGATATTAGGGAGGAATTAAAATGAAAAAAAGAGCTATTGGCAAAAAGACAGTATTGATTGGTTTAGCATTAATAACATCATTATCTATGGTGGTTGTAGGCTGTGCTAAAAAGTCAACAGCCAGCAATACTACAGGAACAGTTACAGATCAGTTAAAACCAGACAGTGATGGTTTAATTCCAATTAAAACTTGGAGCAGAACAAATTGTGCATCTACACCGTGGGTTGTGGCTGATCAAAAAGGGTTCTTAAAAAAATATGGTTTAAAAGTTGATTATACTGGTGAAACACAATCAACCCAGCAAATACCTTCAATATTAAATGGGAATAATTATATTGGAGAATTCCATCCTAATACTTATGCAGTTGCAATTGCTGGTGGTGCAGATTTGATTGGTGTTGGAGTAAATGGTGCAGACCCAACTCCAGACATAGACCCAAAATATCGTCACATGTGGTGGTTTGTAAGCAAAAAGACTGCAGATGCAGGAGTTAAAACTTATGCAGATTTAGTAAAATACCAAAAATCTTTAGGGAGAAAATTAAAGTTTTCTACAGGTGCAGCGAATATTTGCACAGATTTTGAAGGAAATGTTATTGCAGATAAAGTTGGTTTAAAGAGAAGTGACATTGAGTGGGTTACAATGCCAGATGTACAGGCATTACAAGCATTACAGCAGAATTTATTAGATGTTTCAGCTGTTCACCCACCATACTTTAAAGGAATGGAAGAGGCAGGAAATGTTAAGATTGCAGATACTGCAGATACTAAATTAGGAGAAACAGCAGGATTAACTTACTATGTTGTTGATAAAACTTGGGCAGAAAAAAATCCAAATGTAACTAAAAAGCTTGTAAAAGCTATGTTTGAAGCTCAAGTATGGGCAAATCAACATCCAACAGAAGCTGCTGATTTAACTGCAAAGCACATAGGTCAACCTGTAAGTGGAAGCCACTATTACTCAAACAGTTTGAAGATTGATGATGCAACATGGGTAAAGCCTTGGATTACTGATTTGGAAAACAACGGCAGCATACCTAAAGGAAAAGTTAAATGGACAGATTTAGTAACAACTAAATATCAATAATTTAATATTTAGTTTAAATATTAAAAAAATAATTATGTATAACACTCAAAACTCTTGTATTATATCTAGTCAAAATCTATGGTTTCATAGTTTTATGATATAATAATTGATTTTGCGTGTTATACATAACATTATATGAGGAGGAATAAGTATGTCAAAAGGAAAAGAACAAACAGCAGCAGCAAAAGTATCAACAATTTTTAGAAAAACTATTGCACTAATAATCTTTTTTGCATTATGGGAAATATTACCTAGAA
>JAUZPN010000072.1 GCA_030705885.1 Bacillota bacterium
ATAGCTAGAGCATTAGCTATGAATCCTGAAATTATGCTTTTTGATGAACCTACTTCTGCCTTAGACCCAGAACTTGTTGGAGAAGTTTTAAATGTTATGAAGGACTTGGCTAAAGATGGTATGACAATGGTTGTTGTAACACATGAAATGGGTTTTGCAAGAGAAGTAGCTGATAGAGTAATATTTATGGACGGCGGAAAAATAGTAGAAGAAGATGTTCCAGAGGCTATTTTCTCAAATCCAAAGCAGGAAAGGACAAAAGCTTTCTTGGAAAAGGTACTAAAGTAATTTTTATTATTTTAAATTAAAAGCATGCATATAAGAATATATGTATGCTTTTTTTCATGTTTATATTATAAAATAATCATAAATTAATAATGCTATAGAAAAAATCATTTTTGAATTATAGCTTTCAAAGTTCAATCCAGTAAGGACAGTTATTTTATTAAGTCTGTTTTTTAGTGTATGCCTGTGAACAAAAAGCTTTTCAGCTGTACTGTTGATATTACATTCATTTATGAGATAAAGACGCAGTGTTTCAATGTAGGAGCTGTTATGTATTGAGTCATAATCAATAAGTTCTTTTAATGTATCATAGGCAAATGTAGTGGAATAGTTGCTGTAGTGGAAAATTTCAAGTATTTTAAAAAGGTTGATATCTTCAAAAAAACAAACTCCTTTTTTTGCTCCTATTTTTTTAAGGAGATCTTCACTTGTGAGCGCATCATTAAAGGATCCCATAATATTTTCAGAATTTTTTATGTAACTAACTCCAATATAAAAGTTCATTTGAAATTTTATTGTAAGAGCAGTTATTATTTTAGAAAGTTCATAATTCACATCTTTAAGAGAAATATTTTCATTTAATGAAACAGTAAATAGAGCTTTTTTCCCTGATAGTTCTTCTTTTAATTTGCAGTTTGCATCAATAAAATAGTTTCTTATTTTACTTATGCTGTATGAGATAATGTTTTGAGTTATATGGTTATTATCTACACAGTAAATTGAAAATAAAAAGAAGCAGGTTTTTGAAGGTTCGCTGTCATTCAGCATTTCATTAATATAATTGTTATAAGTGCCATTTGTGATATTGTTGAGTTTTAATTTAAGATTAATAAGGTCTGAATCATTACTTAAATTTAGCTGCAGGTTTATATTTTCTATTAATGCATGTGTAATATGTGAAAATGTAAGGTTTTGCGGCAGTTCTATAACAGGAAAATCTAATTGGTTGGCAGAATCTTTAATATAATCAGGAATTTTTTGAGTATAGTAGCCTGTCTGAATCGCAATACCTGCAACACCTTTATTTTTTAATTTTAAAATAATATCTTTATATAAAGAGTAGTTATCTATTTGGTATCCTGTGGTAATAAGCAGCTCGCCTTTCTGAAGAGAATCTAAAGAATCAAGTATTTCCATTAAATTAACCCATTGGACTTCATTATTGCTTCCATTATGTCCAGCAGCTATTACAGCACCCTCAAGTAAATTAAATTCTATTATGTTTTTTATGAGCAGTCCCATTATTATATACACCTCGTATATGTTTTATGAATATGATAATTATACAATATAAATACTAAAATCTGCAAGGTATACTTTCCTTGGTCACATTTAGTTCCACTTAATTTATAAATGATAGCGGAGAGAAGCTTCTTTTAGAAATCTAGTGGAACTTTGTGACCGAGGATAGTATATACATTTTATAATGATAATTGTACAACATGTATAGTTATTTTATGTTTTTCTATACAAAAGGTTTCTTGTAAAAAATAAATAATCAATTATAATATAAATATGTTATTAAATAAGTAACAATACATAAAAAAAGATGATATATTATCAAGAATATGATTAAAATTATTTATAATTGATTTTTGGAGGCTGATTGTTATGGAAGAAACTGTTATTAGAATTAGAATGAGCTGTCATGATGCACATTATGGAGGAAATCTTGTAGATGGTGCAAGGATGCTTTCTTTGTTTGGAGATGTCGCTACAGAACTTTTAATAAAGCATGATGGTGATGAGGGTTTATTCAGGGCTTATGAAAGTGTTGAATTTTTAGCACCTGTATATGCAGGTGATTATATAGAAGCTGTTGGACATATTGTTGAAACAGGAAATACTTCAAGAAAAATGACTTTTGAAGCTAGGAAAGTTATTATGCAGAAACCTGAAATAAATGAGTCTGCTGCAGAATTTTTAGAAAAGCCTGTAGTTGTATGCAGAGCTGTCGGAACTTGTGTGGTACCAAAGAATAAACAGAGGAAGAAGTAAAGATGTGTGCGATAAAGGAGGTAATGTGTTATGGAAAAATTAATAATAACTGCTGCAATTTGCGGTGCAGAGGTTACAAAAAAGCAGAATGTTAATATACCATATACTATAGATGAAATTTCAAAAGAAGCTAAAAGTGCTTATGATGCAGGAGCAAGCATAATACATCTCCATGTTAGAGAGGATGATGGTTCGCCAACACAATCTGCTGATAGGTTTCAAAAATGTATTAGTGCAATTAAAGAAAAATGCAAGGACGTAGTTTTGCAGGTTTCTACAGGCGGTGCAGCAGGTATGACTGATGAAGAAAGGCTTGAGCCTGTTAATTTAAAGCCTGAAATGGCAACATTAGATTGTGGAACTATTAATTTTGGAGAAGAAGAAATATTTATAAATAAAGAAAAAAGTATAAAGCATTTTGCAGAAAAAATGCTTGAACTTAATATTAAACCTGAAATAGAAGTTTTTGATAAAGGCATGGTTGATACTGCATTAAGGCTGTATAAAAGCGGATTTTTAATTGATCCTCTTCATTTTAATTTTGTTATGGGGTTAAAAGGAGGTATAAGTGCAAGTCTTAGAGATTTAGCTTTTATGGCAGGAAGCATTCCTTATGGTTCAACCTATACAGTTACAGGCATAGGCAGATATCAGTTTCCAATTGCTGCTATTGCAATAGCTGAAGGTGCTCATGTAAGAGTTGGCTTTGAAGATAATTTGTATGTAGAAAAAGGCAGGCTTGCAGATTCAAATGGCCAGCTTGTAGAAAAAGCAGTCAGAATATCAAGAGAATTAGGAAGAGAAATAGCATCTCCTGATGAAGCAAGAAAAATTTTAAGATTATAAAAATTGAACATATTATTTGTTTTTAGAGATTTGTAATAGAGAGATAGTAGTAGAAAGGAGTTTTAATATGAAAGGATGCAGATATGGAACTCATAGAGTATTGAAGCCTCAAGGTGTTCTTCCTCAGGCAGCATTAAAGATATCAAATGATATGAATATTATGGGCAATGAAATACTTATTAATGTTCAAGCTCTAAATATAGATTCAGCTAGTTTTACGCAGATTGAGAAAGAGCAGCAGGGTGATATAGAAAGAATAAAAGCAAGAATATTAGAAATAGTTAATGAAAGAGGAAAAATGCAGAATCCTGTTACAGGTTCAGGAGGAATGCTTATAGGTACAGTTGAAAAAATAGGAGAAGATTTAAAAACTGAACTTAAGGCAGGAGATAAAATTGCTACATTAGTTTCATTATCTCTTACACCTCTTAAAATAGAGTCAATCAATAAAATTTATGCAGAAATTGATAGAGTTGAAATTACAGGAAAAGCTATTTTATTTGAAAGCGGCTTATATGTAAAGCTTCCAGAAGATATGACTGAGAATTTAGCTCTTGCTGTGTTAGATGTTGCAGGTGCTCCTGCACAGGTTTCAAAGCTTGTAAAACCTTGTGACAGCGTTCTTATATTAGGTGCATTTGGAAAATCAGGTCTGCTTTGTGCTTTTGAAGCAAGAAAGAGAGTAGGACCATGCGGCAGAGTTGTAGGACTTGTAGCTTTTGAAAAGGACAAAGAGGAACTTTTAAAAACAGGCTTTTGTAATGAAGTTATTTCAGCAGATGCAGTAAATCCATTAGAGGTTTTAAAAAAAGCATTAGAAGCTAATGGTGGAAATGAATATGATATATCAATTAATTGTGTGAATGTAGAGAATACTGAAATGTCAACAATACTTCCTGTTAAGGACAATGGAACAGCATACTTTTTTTCTATGGCAACAAGCTTTACAAAAGCAGCTCTTGGTGCAGAGGGTGTCGGAAAGGATATTAATCTTTTTATTGGAAATGGATACACAAAAGGTCATGCCGAAATAGCACTGAGCGAACTTAGAGAGTCGGAAATATTAAGAAATATATTTGAAGAAAGATATGTTATACTTTCCTCGTCACATTTAGTTTCAAATGTATAGTGAAAGGAGATTTTTATTATGTCTGTAAGCAGAAGATTTGAATTATTTAAAGATGTTACAGATAGTCAGTGGAATGACTGGAAGTGGCAGGTTAATAATAGAATAGAAACAGTTGAAGAGCTTAAAAAATATTTGAAATTATCAGAGGAAGAAGAGAATGGAATAAAAAAGTGTCTTCAAAAATTTAAAATGGCAATTACTCCTTATTATTTGTCATTAATTGATCCTGATAATGAGCATGATCCTATTAGGAAGCAGGCTGTTCCATCAATAAATGAGCTTGATATAAAAGATGAAGATTTAATAGATCCTCTGCATGAGGATGGAGATTCTCCTGTAATGGGGCTTACTCACAGATATCCTGACAGAGTGCTTTTACTTATTACAGATCAATGTTCCATGTATTGCAGACATTGTACTAGAAGAAGATTTGCAGGGCATAATGATAACTGTCTTCCAATTAGTCAGATAGATAAAGCTATTGATTATATTGCTGAAAATCCTGTTATAAGAGATGTACTGCTTTCAGGAGGAGATGCATTATTAATTAGTGATGATAAGTTAGAATATATAATAAAAAGATTAAGGGAAATTCCTCATGTTGAAATAATAAGGATAGGTTCAAGAGTTCCTGTAGTTATGCCTCAAAGAATTACAAAAGAGCTGGTTGATATGCTTAGAAAATATCATCCTATATGGCTTAATACTCATTTTAATCATCCGGATGAAATTACAGAGGAATCAAAGAAAGCCTGTGAAATGCTGGCAGATGCAGGTATACCCTTAGGAAATCAATCTGTACTTTTAAGAGGAGTTAATGATTGTGTACATGTTATGAAGAAGTTAGTAAATGAATTAGTGAAAATAAGAGTAAGACCATATTATATTTATCAATGTGATTTATCAATGGGTTTAAGTCATTTTAGAACGCCGGTTTCTAAAGGTGTTGAAATAATAGAAGGACTTAGAGGACATACATCAGGCTATTGTGTTCCAACGTTTGTAGTTGATGCACCAGGAGGAGGAGGAAAAATACCTGTAATGCCAAACTATGTTATAAGTCAGAGCAATGATAAAGTTATTCTTAGAAATTTTGAAGGTGTTATAACAACTTATCAGGAGCCAAAGAGCTATTCACCTGACTGCCACTGTGAGGTGTGCGAAGGTAAGAAGAGAGTTCATCAAATAGGAGTTGCAGGACTTTTAAATGGTGAGAAAATTACTATTGAAACAGGCGGCATTGAAAGAAAAATGAGAGAGAGCAGATTTTTAAAAAACAAAAGCTTAAATGAAGAAAGCAGTAAATATATTGAAAAACCTGCAGATGAAAGTGAAGATCATATAAATCATGATAAAGATATGAAAGAAAAGATTGAAATATGTCAGTAAGTAAGAAAATGATAAATTTTAAAGAGGAGTTATTTAAGTATAAAACTATTGCAATTACAGGCATGGAAAAAAATACAGGAAAAACAACTACACTTATTTCTTTAATAAATATGTTAAAAGATTATAAATTAGGTTTAACTTCTATTGGCAGAGATGGCGAAGATAAAGATGTAGTAACAGCTTCAGATAAACCAAGAATATATATTAATGAAGGAACTTTAATTGCAACAGCAAAGCAGTGTATATTAAAAAGTGATGTTACTTTTGAAATACTAAATGTTATGAATATAAATACACCTCTTGGAGAGATAATTATTGCCAAATCATTAACAGGAGGGTTTATTGAACTTGCAGGGCCATCTACTAAAACAGGTATAAAGGAAGTAATTAATATATTTGATTATATTGGAGCTGAAAAAATAATTGTTGATGGAGCACTTTCACGAAAAAGCTTTGCATCACCAGAAGTAACAGAAAGCTGCATTTTATGTACTGGAGCAGAATATTCAGAAAATATAAATATAATATCAGAAGAAACAGTACATTATGTAAGAATGCTTTCTATAGAAAAGATTGATGAAAGCGTAGAGAAGTTATATAAAGAAGTAATAGAAAGTGCTAAGTTAGATGTAAGAATTGCATTTATATATAAAGATAGTGTTGTGACAGGTAATTCCCAAACTTCTATTATTGCTGCTAAAGAGGTTATTAACAGTTTTAATGAAGGTTTAAAATACATTTTTATAAAAGGAATTGTAACTGACAGCTTTATAAACGATATTTTAAACTCTTCATTTCAAGTTAATAAGGTTTTGTTTGTAGTTGAAGACGGAACTAAGCTTTTTGTAAGTAACGAAAGTTATTCAAGGTTTTTATTAAAAGGCGGAATAATAAAAGCAGTTAAAAAAATTAATATCATAGGCATAAGTGTAAACCCAAAATCAGTTTCTGGTATGGAAGTAGACTTTGAAAAGTTAAAGTCAATTTTAGAAAATAAGATAAATCTGCCTGTATTTAATGGAATTAAAATAAATCTGCCTGAGAAAGTATATGAATAGAAGGTGTAAAATTGGATTTTTTAGATAAAAAAGCTAGAGAAAAAATAGGATTTAATTATGTTATTGAAAAAGTTTTAGTTTCAAGTATCTTTGGCAGAGAAATGCTTAAAGGATTAGTTCCAATAAAGAATAAAGCTGATTTTCTAAAGGAATATGAAAATATAGAAAAATTTATTGCGATTGCAGAAAATAAAAGAATATATTATAAAATTACAAATGTACTCCAAAAATTTAAAGATATAAGAAATACATTTAAAAGAATTAAGAGAGAAGAATTTCTTGATGAAGTAGAAATTTATGAAATTAAAACGTGGGTTATTTTATATGAAGAACTGAAGAAAATATATGACGAAGCTAAGATTAATATTGAGGAATTTGTTTTCTGTGATTTCAGTGAAATTCTAAAGCTGCTGAATCCTAAAGGTACAAGTACCTCTTCTTTTTATATATATGATGATTATTCAAAAGAACTTAAAATTATAAGAGCAAGTAAGAGGGCTATTGAAAAAAGAATTGATAATGAGTCTCTTAACATTTCTGAGCTTTTAGAAAAAAGAAGATTAATTGTAAATGATGAAAAGGAAGAAGAAGTAAGTATACTTAATGGAATTTCAATCAGTTTAAGGTGTTTTGCAGATGAGCTGCTTCAAAGTGCAGCATTGATAGGGAAAATAGATATAGTTTTGGCGAAAGCAAAGATGGCAATAGATTTTAAGCTTTGTAAGCCAATAGTTTCTAATGAAAATGTTATTATTATGGAAAATGGAGTAAATCCTTTGGTTAAAGAATTAGTAGAAGCAAAAGGATGTATGTTTTATCCAGTTACAATTAAAGTTTCTGAAGGTACATCAGTAATAACAGGTGCAAATATGGGAGGTAAAACAGTATCTCTTACTATTATAGCATTAAACTATCTATTAGCTGTTATGGGCTTTTATACATTTGCAGAAAAATTTGAATTCTGTCCTATGGAATTTATATCATTTTTATATGAGGATGGAGAATCTCTTCAAAATGGATTAAGTACATTTGGAGGCGAAGTTATTCAGCTAAAAAAGATACTTAGTAAGATTAAAAGTAAATCAGGGCTTATAATACTTGATGAATTTGCAAGAGGAACAAATCCTGAAGAAGGAAGCAGAATTATAAAAGCTTTAACAGATTATTTAAATAAATTTTCATCTATATCAATACTTTCAACACATTATGATGGAGCTGCATCTTATGCAAAATGCCATTATCAGATAAGAGGTTTAAAAGATGCAGATATTAATGAGTTAAAATCAGCTGAATTTGAAGAGAAGAATTTTATAAAACTTATTAACAGCTTAATGGATTATACCTTAGAGAAGGTAGATAAAAATGAAGAGGTTCCAAAGGATGCAGTTAAAATCTGCAGTATACTTGGTTTAGATGATGAAATTATAGAAGGGGTGATTTCATGGAAAGTAAATTAAACTTAGATTTTGATAAAGTAAAAAAAGCACGTGAAAGTGCCCATAATATAGCTCAAGATGTTCAGAATTTTATAGATAAACATACAACTGTTACAGTAGAAAGGACAGTATGCAGATTTCTTGGAATAGATGGTATAGATGAAGATGGAGTTCCTCTTCCAAATGTAGTAGTAGATAATATTGCAAATGGAGGAGGCTTAGGACATGGAGCATCTTATTATATTGGAAATGCAATGATTGAAACAGGTCTTAATCCTATTGAAATAGCCAAGGAGGTTTCAAAAGGAAAAATAGATTTA
Organism: Bacillota bacterium; assembly: GCA_030705885.1. GTDB lineage: Bacteria > Bacillota > Clostridia > Clostridiales > Clostridiaceae > JAUZPN01. The sequence continues at coordinate 8,462 of JAUZPN010000072.1, forward strand.
ACAAAGCTTAATCAAAGAGATGAATTTGAAGTTAAATTAAAGCTTAAAACTGTTGTAAATGACACTATGAATAAAATCATAAAAAACAGAAAAGAAAGAGAAGCTTTTATAGATAAATATGGTGATAAGGAAGGCCCTTATATTTATGTAATTGTTGCTACAGGAAACATTTATGAAGATATAACACAGGCTGAAGCTGCAGCAAGGCAGGGTGCAGATGTCATAGCAGTTATAAGAACAACAGGGCAAAGCCTTCTTGATTATGTTCCATATGGTGCAACTACTGAAGGTTTTGGAGGAACTTATGCAACTCAGGAAAACTTCAGACTTATGAGAAAAGCTCTTGATGATGTTGGAGCAGAACTTAAAAGATATATAAGATTATGCAACTACTGTTCTGGACTATGTATGCCTGAAATTGCAGCAATGGGAGCATTTGAAAGACTTGATGTAATGCTGAATGATGCACTTTATGGTATATTGTTCAGAGATATAAATATGAAAAGAACACTTATAGATCAGTATTTTTCAAGAGTAATTAATGGCTTTGCAGGTGTAATAATAAATACTGGAGAAGACAACTATTTGACCACAGCAGATGCTTATGAAGAAGCTCATACAGTACTTGCTTCTCAATTTATAAATGAGCAATTTGCATTAATGGCAGGACTTCCTGAAAAGCAGATGGGCTTAGGTCATGCATTTGAAATGAATCCTGATATGGAAAATGCCTTTGTATATGAACTTGCTCAGGCACAAATGGCAAGAGAGATTTTTGATAAAGCACCTCTTAAATACATGCCTCCGACAAAATTTATGACAGGAAATATTTTTAAAGGTCATGTACAGGATACATTATTTAATATAATTACAATATTGACAGGTCAAAAAATACATCTATTAGGAATGCTTACAGAAGCAATTCATACACCTTTTATGTCTGATAGAGCACTATCAATAGAAAATGCCAACTATGTGTTTAATACAATGAAAAATCTTGGAGATGAAATAGTGTTTAAAGAAGATGGAATTATTCATAAAAGAGCTGAATTTGTACTTAATGAAGCATTAAATCTTTTAAATCAGATTGAAATGGAAGGACTTTTCGATACTTTAGAAAAGGGTGCATTTGGAGGAGTTAAAAGAAACAGAAATATGGGGAAAGGACTTAATGGTGTTGCTGAAAAGGAAAAAGGATATTTTAATCCTTTCTTAGAGCTGATGTTGAAAAAAGAAGGTGAATAAAAAATGAGCAGTGGATTATATTCTATGGATAAAAAAGATTTTGATAAAAAGCTTAACCTAAAAAAAATAAAGCCATATGGAGATACAATGAATGATGGGAAAGTACAAATAAGCTTTACCCTGCCTGTTGAAGACACAGAAAAATCTATTGAAGCAGCTAAAATTTTAGCTAAAAAAATGGGAGTAGAAGAGCCAAATGTTGTATGCCATAAAAAGCTTGATGACAGCTTCACGTTTTATGTAGTTTATGGAAGTGTAAAATATGATGTTGACTATACAAATATTATTACACAGACTATAGATGTCGATACTATGTCTATGGAAGAAGTAAATGATTATATAAAAGATAACATAAAAAGAAAAGTAGTAGTAGTTGGAGCAAGTACTGGTACAGATGCTCATACTGTAGGAATAGATGCAATAATGAATATGAAAGGTTATGCAGGACATTATGGACTAGAGAGATATGAAATGATAGATGCTTACAACCTTGGAAGTCAGGTTGAAAATGAAGATTTCGTTAAAAGGGCAATTGAGCTTAAGGCTGATGTTCTGCTGGTTTCACAAACTGTTACACAAAAAAATATTCATATAAAAAATCTTATTAATTTAGTAGAAATATTAGAAGCAGAATTAATAAGAGACAAAGTTATTCTAATCTGCGGCGGAGCCAGAATAAATCATGAGCTTGCCAAAGAGCTTGGCTACGACGCCGGCTTCGGACCAGGAAAGTTTGCAGATGATGTAGCAAGCTTTGCAGTAACAGAAATGGTAAAGAGAATAACAGTCAGATAACTTATTTGTTCATATTTGAAAGAAAAATCAACAATAAATAATCGCCCACTTTAATAATAATATAAAGTAGACGATTTTTTATTGTTTTTTAGCAGCATCCTAAAACTGGAGTGCTTCTAACATAAATCCTAATTATTTAAGTTATAACTTGTACTACTGCTATCAACTATGATTGTTTTAGTAACTTCGCAGTATTTGTTTGAAGCATCATAGCCTTTCATGGTAATAGTGTAAGTTCCATCATCAAGTTTTGCTGTTAAAGTTCCTTTCGAATTCATTAATACTGATGAACTTGCTAAAGTTCCTTTTGTAATTTTTACAATAGAGTTTGGAAGTCCTGTTATTGTTACAGTTCTTACAGTTGATGGTTCTTGAATATAGAAAGATGTATATCCTTCATTATAATTAAATGATGCAGTATATAGTCTTAAAATATTTGAGGTATCTAAATAATTTTCTGAAATAGTATAGCTTTTTCCAGATACTAATGAAGTTTTAAGCACTTTGTTATTATCTTTTGCAAAATCATATACTTTACTGCTGCCATCATATATTGCTGCATTTCCTGAGGCAATGTTTATACCTGACGAAGATACAGTTTGTCCTGCGTTAGACAGATTATAAAAATTGCATAGGTCATCAATTCCGTTATATATTAAAACTTTAGTAGGATTTGATTTAATCTGACCAATTACAGGGCTTGAAATTACTACTTGTACGCTATATACTCCAGAAGAAATATCAGAAGATGTTATTGTTATGCCATTTCCATATGTTCCTGAAAGTGATTTTATTAAAACTCCATCTTTTGAAATATTCAAAGTAATGGTTGAAGAATCTAGTGCTATACTACTTTCAGTTATGGTATATCCGTCTGAAGTTGTTATTTTGGTTATATTTGGTTTAAAGATGCTTCCTGTTATTATGGTATTTTGGAAGTATAAATTATTACTTATGGTATTTTGTCCTTTACCATAGTGAATATCTGTTTTATCGCCGCTTATTAAGATATTTTTCTTGTAATATATAAAATCATCATCAGTACGTTCAGTATAATTAACAGCTTTAACTGATATTAATTTATTTTTAGTGAAATATTCTTTTGGCGATGATGTAATTGCATTAAAATCTATTGTGTAAAATTTATCATTCCAACCATATTGTAAACAAAAATCTTTTAATGGCTGACCTGAATCATTTATTGGAGTAACTAAAGATGTATTGCTGCTGTCAAATGTTACTGAATCTGTTTTTGTTGTATCTATATTATCAGCAGTCATGTTATATACTGATGTAGTATTACTGCTGTCAGTACATGACAGGTTCATATAGAAGTCAAATACACCTTTTTCAAGATAGACATTAAAATTATCATAATTGCTTATGGAGTTTTTAATGTCAGTACTTGAGTAAATATAATTCTTATAAATCAGTGAGTTTCCGTAACTAATTCCGAAATAAGCATCTTTTATTGTTTTATCTGCAGGTTTTATTGTAGAGCAATTAACCTTTACAGATGCATTTGGTGTATATGTTTTTGTATTAATGCTAAAGTTTTTAACACTTTCAAACAGCTCATTTGTAGAGTTTGTATAGCCAGTTATAAACATTTTACAATTATCTGAAAAGCTGAATAGGTTTTTATCTATGTTTGCATTACCATTACTATCAATATCAACAGAGGTAACATCATAATTATAATCAACATTTTTTATAGTAATTTTACCGCCTTTTGAAGGCTTTCCAGATGGATCATTGACTGTTATATTGTAATATTTATTATCATTAACAGTAAAATTATAGATGCTGCTTTTTATTTCATCTGAAGTATCATTTGAATCAATAAAAAATTGAACTTGATATGTGCCTTTTATCATATCATCAGGAATATAAAATGAATAACATTTTTTTTTCACTCCATTATCATAATAATATGATGAATAACTATAAAATGTTTGGATTATTTCAGAATTTTGAGTTATTACAGTTCTTATTGAATTTGATCCCATATCTATTTTAGAGTTATTTTCATCGCTTAAATTTAAAAGTGCAGCTACTGATTCATTATTTGTTACATTATTATTTATTAGACTTCCAGAAAGTTTAATAGTATTTCCTGCAGAGATATTATTTACTTTTCCTGATTCAGTTTTGAAAGAACCTGTGTAAGTTAATTTATTCTTAGTGGAAATATAATTAAAGGTTAGGTTGTATGGAAGATATACATCACATGATCCATATGCTGTTATTTTATATTTGCAGCTGCTGTCAGATATAATAGTTTTATCAAAACTAGTTTCAATATGAGTTTTACAAAGATTAATACCATCAAATATTACTTTTGAAGTTGTATTTAAATCAATATTATCAGCACTTAAATAATATGAGCTGGTGTCAAATGAATCAATAAGTTGAAAATCATATTTTGACTTATCCAGCCATATAGTGGCATTACCATTAGCGTCAAAATTAACAAAGCTGTCATATATCTTTTTACCATTTGATATTATACTTAAATTACCGCCAATACAATTTACTTCTGTATTAAAGTTAGTTGAAATAGTAACATTAGAGCAGTTATCTGCTTTATAAGCTGTAATTGTGCTATTAAAAATTTTATTACAAATAAAGGTTTCACCTGTGTTTTTTACAGTTCCATTTATTGCTAGATTATAAGTGGTTCCATACTGTACATCGCTTTTTTTAATGAATGCTAATCCACTGCTGGTTATTGAGTATGTTGCTGTCCTTGAACCTCCATTTGTTGTATTAACTAAGTTAATAGTTCCGCCTTTTGACATGTTGCCTTGCGGATCAATTACAGATATTTTATAATATTTATCTGCATTTGCTGTAATATTTATTTCATTAGTTTTTATTACACCAAGCCTGCCTATATCTAAATTAAAGTATAATTTTATATTGCCAGATAAATTTTCTGGTAAAGTAAATGAACCATCTGGAACATAAAATGATAAGCTGGCTGCTATTTTTTCATTTTGAGTGAAAATTGCAGACATATAATTATTTTGATCATAAGAAAGAGTTACATTATTATTAAATTCATCTTTAAATGAAATTGAATAATTTACATTGTCTAGTGGTTTAAAGCTTGTTCCTTTTATTAAGGCAGAAGCAGTTATAGTTTGTCCAAATTTCAATGATTTTTTATCATTAGCTGTTGATTCATAAGTGCCATTGTAACATAAATTATTTAAAATATCACAATAAGAATAATCAATTTTTACATTAGGGCTTACATATAATGAGCCTTCAATAGAATTAATAAGGCTGTCATCACAATTCAGCTTAACATTAACTTTTTTATCAGTTGTTATTTGAGCAGTGTTTAATGTATTTATAATGGTTTGATTATTATTAACTGCATCTATCGTTGAAGTAATGTAATATTTATTTGATAAATTTTGAAATCCATAAATAACAGCAGAATATTGACCTCCATCTAGATACAATGTTTTTTTACCTGTAGAATCTAAATTTGTTGAGTATGTTAAGTCATTATTAGTTAATTTCATATTTGCATTTGCTAGATTTATTTTAGTTAATGAATTAGCTAATAGGTTATCAGGATATATTGAATATTGCTTCATTTCTGAAATACTTTTTGTTATATCTATTTCATTTTCAGATGGTACAGTATTTGGTGAGTAGATTACCATTCCTTTTGAAGTATCAGCAGATACAATTATATCAGTAGGGTTTATGACTGTTCCTTTTGCAACTACTGCACATCCATTGCTATCAAGAGTATAATTGGTACTAACACCATCATAGTAAATATGAATATTTCCATTACTTAATGGTTTAGTTGTATCAAATGGATTCATTACTTTTACTTTTTGAACATATAATGCTGTTACATTAACATCAAGTGAATTTATTGTTTTTGTATATTGTGGAATCATTACATTGATGTTATAGTTTCCAGATGATAGATTACAGTTATTTATAGTACCACTTGTACTGGTTGTATTATTTGTATATTTATTTGAAGCAGCTAATTTACCAAGGCTGTTATAAAGGTTAAGGTATAATCCATTGCTTGATAAATTATTGAATCCATTAGTATTTTGATAATAGTCATTGCATGTTATATTATCAAGGGTCAAGTTTTCAGATTCAATACAATAAGATGCTGTTATACTTCCAGGAGATACCTGATAATATTGAAACTTATCATCTTTAATTACAGTAAAGTCTTGTATGTTTATGTTGTTTACAGCATTTGCAGAAGTATCATAATTGCCTGAATTATTTAAAAATGAATAATTATAATCTCTGCCTATAGTTTTATCATAAGCATATACATTTAAGGAACCAAAATAGTAGTCTGTATTTGGAGAAATATATACTGCATCACCTGGATTAAGATTCATATTAACAGTTGAAGTTTCTGAATTAAATGTCATCTTTGAAAATGTATATCCTGTTATGCAAGAAACGGAAACATTAAATTTTGCAAGATTATTTGTAGAGAATACTGCTGTTGTATTTCCTAAACTTGTAGTTAGTTTTTTAGAAAGTATGTAATGCTTA
>JAUZPN010000073.1 GCA_030705885.1 Bacillota bacterium
ATAAGTATATAAAGAAGGATGTTGCTGTTGAAAAATACACCAGAGAAATTTTACATTAATAGTAAATAATAAGTTACAAATTGCTTATTCTAAAATGGTATTATTATAAAGAAATTATTAATGGGGGAATATAAAAATGGGTAAAAAAATTCTTGTAACAGGAGCATCTGGGTTTATTGGTACTAATCTGTTAGAAGATTTAATACATAAAGAATATGAAGTTTTAAATATTGATTTTAATCAGCCTAAGATAACTGAACGAAAATCTGTTTGGAATAAAGTGGATATTACAGATTTTGAATCATTTAAAGAAGCTGTACTTTCTTTTCAGCCAGATTATATTATTCATCTTGCAGCAAGAACTGATTTAGATGGTAAGACTGTAGATGATTACTCTTCAAATACTATTGGTGTAGAGAATTTATTAAAAATTGTAGAAGAACTTTCAAACCTCAAGAAAATTATTATTACTTCATCTAAATTTGTTTGTCCTAATGGTTATACTCCAAAAGACCAGTTTGATTATTGTCCACATACTGTTTATGGTGAGAGTAAGGTCATTACTGAAAAAAAAGTATGGGCAAACAAGCCTCATTGTGATTGGTGTATTATACGTCCAACATCTATTTGGGGACCTTGGTTTGATGTTCCGTATAGAAATTTTTTTGATGTTGTTATGAAACGTATGTATTTCCATTTTGGAAAAAAGCCATGCTATAAAACTTATGGATTTGTGGGAAATAGTATTTATCAAATTGAACAATTGCTGTTGAATGAAACTTCTGATATCAATAATAAGATATTTTATATTGGAGATACTCCTGCATACAATATTACAGAATGGGCTGATGAGATAGCTGGTGAATTAGGTTTTAAAATACCAAAAATACCATTTTGGTTTATCAAATCTGTAGCGAAGTTTGGTGATTTTATGAAAATATTTGGTATTCATTTTCCAATGACATCATTTCGCTTGCATAATATGACAACAGATGATATAAATAATATTAGTAGTACCGTTAAAATTGCACCTAAAGTTCAATATTCAAGGATTGATGCTGTAAAGATAACTTTAGAGTGGATTAGTAAATACGGGGGTAAGAGTTAATGAGTGAACCTATTAGAGTGCTACATGTTACATATAAAATGCACTGCGCTGGAATAGAAGCTTTTATTATGAACTTATATCGTAATATAGATAGGAGCAAAGTTCAATTTGACTTTTTAGTACATTATACAGAACGCCAATTTTATGATGATGAAATTGAAAATTTAGGTGGAAGAATTTATCGCCTTTCTGTTAGAGAAGATAATAATTTCATTAAGTATTTTAATGATTTAAAAAGTTTTTTTTCTGAACATAAAGAATATAAAATTGTGCATGCTCATATGGAAAGCTTTGGGATGTTTTATCTTAATTATGCAAAAAAAGCTAACATACCAGTAAGAATTGCACACAGCCATAATGATAAAGTTGATCCGTCATTAAAAGGCTTTATTAAGAATATTATGAATAAGCCATTCAAGCTGCTTTCTACAGATTATATGGCTTGCTCAGATGCTTCAGGCAAATATTTATTTGGAAATAAAAAATATTTGGTTGTTAAAAATGCTATTGATGCTCAAAAGTTTATTTATAATAATAATGTACGAAATGAAGTGCGAAAAGAATTACAAATAGAAAACAAGTTTGTTGTTGGTCATATTGGCAGGTTTAATGATCAAAAGAATCATACATTTTTAATAGATATCTTTAATGAATTACACAAAATAAATGATAATGCAGTTTTGTTATTACTTGGAACTGGTGAATTAGAATCAAATATTAAGGAGAAAGTTAAGCAATTAGGATTAATTGATTATGTATATTTCCTAGGTGTAAGAAAAGATACTGATAGATTATATCAGGCAATGGATGTTTTTGTATTTCCATCCTTATATGAGGGACTTGGAATTGTTGGTATAGAATCTCAGGCGTCAGGGTTAATGACAATATGTTCTGATGGCATTCCTGCTGAAGCTAGAATAACAGAATATTTTGATTGTTTATCTTTAAAGGATGATCCTATGAAGTGGGCAGTGAAAATTAATAAATATAGTCAGCCATACGAAAGAAAAAATACATATAAGCAGATTGAAGAAGCAGGTTTTGATGTGCATAGTTCAGCAAAAAAATTAGAAGAATATTATTTGAAAAAGAGTAAAATAAATTAATTATGAGGTAGCTTGTCTATGACATTTTTTTATTTAGTTATTAAACAAAGAACATAGACTGCTAATTCAAAATAAAAAATTGGAATGAGTGATAGTATGAAAAAAGTTGGATTAGTGTCTGTTCGTAATCATAACTATGGAAGCATATTACAAGCATTTGCTTTTCAAAAAGTTCTTGATTATATGGAAATAGAAAACGAAATAATATATTATGAAAAGAAGGATATCTTAAAACAGCTGGTACGTATATTTAATCGACCGTTATTAGCAGCAAAAACAAAGGATGTTTATAAAAAAGTATATGGTAAGTTTATTAATAAAAGTGTTGGTTATATATTGACTAATAGGGATAATTCATTTCAAGATTTTATTAGAAATAATCTTCGATTTTCGAAGCCATATATAGGCCGTAAACAGCTTGAAGATGGTGCAAATAATTATAAAGCTTTTGTTTTAGGAAGCGATCAGGTTTGGAATCCTATGAATTTAGGAAGTGATTTTTATACATTGACGTTTGTTCCAGACGATATGATAAAAATTACATATGCATCCAGCTTTGGAGTATCCTCTATTCCAAAATCACAGATTGATAAAACAAAATACTATTTAAATAGAATACAAGAAATTTCTGTACGTGAGGATTCTGGTTCTAAACTTATAAAGACATTAATAGATAGAGATGTACCAGTAGTTGTAGATCCTACGTTATTGTTTGATAGCAGCCAATGGGATTCTTTTATACCAAATCAAAAACTAATTGATGAAGATTATATTTTGTGTTATTTCGTAGGTTCAAATCCAGAACATAGGCAAATTGCAAAGAGTTTGGGTAAAAAAACAGGCAGTAAAGTAGTTTTGATTCCCCATGTAGATGAAGTTGTAAAGGCAGATTTAGATTTTAGTGATGAAAATTATGCTAAAGTGGGTCCTAGTGAGTTTGTAAATTTAATAAGGCACGCAAAATATGTCTGCACAGATTCATTTCATGCTACTATTTTTTCAATTCATTATAAAAAGAAGTTTTTTGTATTTAATAGATTTTCATCTAATAACAAATATTCTATGAATACAAGATTAGGTTCTCTATTGGGAGCACTTGGGCTGAGTCAGCGGCTTACTGCTGGCAGAGATAATATTTTGCACTGGTATGATGAAGAAATTAATTATGCGGAAGTATATGAAAAACTAATTAAAATGCGTCAAGAATCTAAGAATTACTTAAATAATATGGCAAAACTGATAAACAGAGATAGTAATTAGTATATTCTTTATGAGGTGGAAATATGATTGAAATTAAAGACAAAGGAAGCTGTTGTGGATGCTCAGCCTGTTTTAATATATGTCCTCAAAAATGTATTACTATGGTGGAAGATAATGAAGGTTTTTTATATCCACAAGTTAACAAAGATAAGTGTAATAACTGCAAGTTATGTGAACAAGTATGTCCTTGCATTAACAATAAAAGTCATGAAGAGGAAACAGAAGCCTATGTAGTTCAAAATAAAGATGATGATGTACGTTTAGAAAGTACATCAGGTGGTGCTTTTACAGCAATTGCTGAACATGTTTTAGAATTGGGCGGTTTGGTGTATGGTGCAGCTTATGATAATGATTTTAATGTAATACATAAATTTGTTTCTTCAAAAGAAGAACTAAAAATTTTTAGAGGGTCAAAATATGTACAAAGTAGTATTGGTAAAAGTTTTTTAGAAATAAAAAAATTTTTAGAGTTAGGTAAGAAAGTTTGTTTTAGCGGAACCCCTTGTCAAATTCAAGGACTGAAATTATTTTTAAGAAAAGATTATGAAAATTTAATAACTGTTGATGTGGTATGTCGTGGTGTACCATCACCCAAACTATGGAGAAAATATATACAATTTCACAAAAAAAATAAATATGGCTATTTAAAAGATGTTCATTTTCGTGATAAACATTTTGGTTACGCTGGTTCTACTATGGCATTGTATTTTGAAAATGGTAAGGTAAAATATTCAGAGCCAAATGTTCAATTTTTTAAAAAAGCATTCTTTGCAGGGATGTCAGTCAGACCATCATGTTACAATTGCCGTTTTAAAACAGTTGAACGAGTAAGTGATATAACAATGTTTGATTGTTGGAAAGTAAATAATTATAGAAAAGAATTAGATGATGATAAGGGTACAACAGCTTTAATCATACATTCTAATTATGGAAAAGAGTTATTTAATTCTATAAAAAAGAGTCTCAAGTATGTAAAAGTAGATGTAAATAGTATTATTCAATCTGATGGTGATATGGCAGTAAAACTTCCTAGCAAAAACATAAAACGAGATAGTTTTTTTAAAGATGTTGATGAATTATCAATATCAGAACTAAATAAAAAGTATTTTCCGTTATCTATAAAACGCTGCCTTATTATTATTGCTAAACCAATATTAACTAAGCTGAAATTACTTAATGTATTAAAACGTAAAATTAAGATGTAACTACGTTGTTTATATAATATATTAATTAATAATTTGGTTAAAGTTCAGAAAGGAGTATGTATGACTGTAGTAAGTATTATTGTTCCAATTTATAATGCAGAAAAATATCTGAATGAATGTATTGATAGCATAATAAATCAAAGTTATACAGAAATAGAGATTATTTTAATTAATGATGGTTCTACTGATAAAAGTGATGAAATTTGCAAAAGATATAAGGAATTAGATAAACGAATTAAATATATATATAAAGAAAATGAAGGTGTTTCTATTGCACGAAATACTGGAATTAAAATTTCAACTGGAGAATGGATTACTTTTTTAGATGCAGATGATAAAGCTGAATTAAATATGTGCGAACGTTTTATCAGCAATCTAAATAATTCTGAGTCAGATATATATTTATTTAATCACTATAGAATATTTGGAAATAAGATAAATAAAGCAGTAGCTTTTTCTGAGGATCATATTGAGAGAAGAGCAGATAACAGATTTTTATTTCAGCTTGATTTATATTCAAATTATTTTGACCAAAGCTTAAGTCCATATTCAAATATTGCATTAGGTTGTGTTTGGGGCAATTTTTATAAATCAACAATTATAAAAAACAACAATCTGTATTTTAACAAAAATTTAAGATATAGTGAGGATTATTTATTTACATTATATGTATTTCAATATGCTAAATCAATATCATATAATAATGAAGCTATTTTATACTATAGAATTTTACAAGATTCTTCTGCTCATGTGTATAAGGATGATTGGGTAGAACAATCAATATTATATTTCGATGAATATGAGAAATTTATTTTGTTGTTTAATAAGGATAAAAGATTTAGATATGCACTTGATTTATTGAAGGTTAGCAGATTAATGAGTTTACTTGAATATTATTATTTTCATCCAAATAATCCAAAAAGTTTACAAGATAAAATTTGTGAACTGGCAAATGATTTAAAAAAACCAATGTTTAAATCAGCACTACATAATGTGAAAATAGATTCTTTTAAAAGACTTGATAAAAAAATACTTTTATTCTTATTAAAAAGCAATTTTGTTATAGCTATTCGTGTATTTTTAGTTATTGAAAATTATGCAAAAAAGGTGATAAGATATTTACGTAATACATAATTACTTGAAGTAATTAAATACTTTTAAAAGTAATCTATCTGTATAAACATATAGATAAGGTATTTAAGAAATAAGGAGATAAGAATATGATAATATACTTAACTGCAATGTTAGTTTCAGTTTTCTTTGCATATTTTGCGGATAAAACAAGGGGCACGAAAAACGATGATGAAATAAATGTAATAACTGAAACTGAAACTGAAGCTGAAGCTGAAAATGAAACTAAAATTAAAACTAAAACTAAAACATATAATAAATTTCTGCAAGTTATATCATTTTTACCTTTGTTTTTAGTTGCTTCATTTAGATATGGTATAGGAGTAGATTATGGATTATACTCTAATGTTTTTCAACTAATGACTCGTGGTGTTGTTTATTCATATTATAAATCAGAATTGATTTTTATTGAATTTAACAGAATATTAGCTACATTTACAAGTAATGAAATTTATGTTTTTATTATATCTTCATTAGTAATTTGCGGCTTTATATATATAGCAATTTACCAACAGTCAGAATCTCCTTATTTAAGTATTATTTTATTTGTAATATCAACATCATATTTTATCAGCTTAAATATTGTTAGAGAAAGTATAGTTATTGCTTTGCTTATGTATGCTATTAAATTTATAAAAAATAATAAACCTATTCATTATTTTATTATTACTGCAATTTGTATTGGTATACATAGTATGGCTATCATTATGATTCCTATATATTTTATAGTTAAAGTGAAAATAAATCCAATTAAAATGATAATAGCTATAATTTTAGTTGCAATATTTAGTAGATTTACAAATAGTTTTCTATACAAAGCAATTTCATTAACACGATTTGTTGATTATTATTCAATTGAACGTTGGGAGACTGCTAAGTTCCAAATAACTCAAACAATAATAAATAGCAGCTTTTTATTATTATATTTTGCTAATTATAAACAATATAAAGATGATAAACAATTTATAATTTATTATAATCTTCAGTTTTTAGCTGTTATTGCATGCATTTTTTCAGCATATGTACCATTAATGTATAGAATTATAAACTTATTTACATTCCTGCCTATTATCGAAGTTCCGTCTTTAATTAGACATATTCATAATGACATTAGAGTGAGGAGTATTATAACAATGGTTGTATTTGGAGCATGTTTTGGATTTATGATTTTAGATATTGTTGTTAAAGGTAATCAAGGCGTTCTGCCATATGTTTCTGTTTTTGGGAGATGAGATGATGGAAAAACATACTAAAGTTGGAATTGTAACAATTATAAGCGATAACTATGGAAATAGACTTCAAAATTATGCATTAAATTCGGTTTTGAATGATCTTAATATAAAGGCTGTTACATGCAAAAGAAAATATTATTTTACTAGCAAGAATAATTGTAAAGCATTAGTTGGTAGTATTATGTTATTTTTTTATAATTATATTCCACTAACTAAAAAAGTAATAAATAAATCCAGCTTATTGTCATCAATTATAAGAAAATCTAGATTTGTACAATTTAATAAAAAATATATTCCATTTACAAATGTAGTACTTGAAAAATCCTATTCTGATATTGATCAAAAATGCGACTATTTTATTTGTGGAAGTGATCAGGTTTGGAATCCATATTATTCATTTGTTTCTTCATTTGATTTTCTTAGTTTTACTACAAGTGAAAAACGAATTTCTTATGCTCCAAGCTTTGGTGTTGATGAGCTTCCAGAGACAGTTAAGGGTAAATATACAAAATACATTTCTGAATTTAAGAGCTTATCTGTTAGAGAAGAAGCAGGAAAAAAAATAATAAAAGATATTGTTGGGCGTGATGTCCCAGTAGTTTTAGACCCAACTATGTTATTGACGAAAAATAAATGGCTTCAAGTTTGTGATGATGTTAAGATTCCTATTCCTAATAAATATTTATTTGTTTATCTTTTAGGAAATTTAAGTGATGAAGAAAAGTCTAAAATAGAACATTTAGGAAAGACTTATAATTTGAAAATATTATATGCATATGATAAAAACTATCCGGAAATATATACAGCTGGTCCAAAGGAGTTTTTATATTATATATTAAACTGTACTTTATTATGTACAGACTCATTTCATGCAACTGTTTTTTCAATCATTTTTAATAGACCATTTATAGTATTTAAACGAGAAGATAAAGGTCATTCTTTAAATTCAAGAATAGTTTCTTTGTTAAAATTAACTAATCTTGAGGAACGATTAAATGTTGAAATAGATAATAATAACCTTTTGAATTGTTCATTTGAATATGCAAATTCAGTAATTAATAATGAAAGAATAAAATCGATAGAATATATTTCTAAATCTTTAAATGATAATTAAATATAATTATTTTTTATAAAGTTGATGTTTTTAATCTTGTATTAGAATAAATGTGAAAATATAGAAATAGGCAAACAATTTAGAAAGGAAGATAATAAACTTATGGTTTATAGGTATTTATATGAGTAGGGAAAAAACTTTAGTTAAAAACACATTAATATTTGCAATAGGCAATTTTGGATCTAAAGTATTAACATTTTTATTGCTGCCATTTTATACATATTACTTGTCAACTAAGGAATATGGATATTTTGATTTAATAACTACAACGTCTCTGCTAATAGTTCCAATAGTAACTTTTGAAATATATGATGGGGTATATAGATATTTATTAGATTCAAAAAGTGATGAGGATAGAGATAATTTTATATCAAATTCAGTATTTATAACTATTAGAAATTTGGTGGTATTTAGTTTAATATATCTAGTATTTATTAGATTTGTAAGTTTTAAATATGAATATTTAATTTTATTACAGATTGATTTAAATATAATATCTTCATTGTGGTCTCAAATTGCTAGAGGATTAAAAAGTAATGTTCAATATTCTGTATCAGGAATATTGAATACTATTATAACATTAGTTTCAAATATATTATTTATTTCAGTGTTCAAGTTTAAGGTTGGTTCATTATTAACAGCTAATATAATAGCATATGTATTTTCTATAGTTTATTTGGATTATACATTAAAAATTCACAAATCAATAAAATCAAGTTTAATGAAAAAGGAAATAAGGAAGGAATTAATAAAATATTCTGTACCTTTAATACCAAATGTAGTAAGCTGGTGGCTTATGAATGTATCGGATAGATATTTCATAAATATTTTTAAGGGTGTAGAGGCTAATGGTATATATGCAGTAGTAAATAAGTTTCCTGCAATTATATTTGTATTAAATAACATTTTTTATTTGGCATGGCAGGAAAGTGCAATTACTGAATATGATTCGGATGATAGAGATAAATTTTATACAAAAATGTTTAATATGTTACTGTGTTTTGAATTAACTTTAGTGGTTGTAATGATAGCATTTACAAAGTTTATTATGGGTTTTATGGTAAATGGAAAATTTTCTTCTGCATGGATATATGTTCCGTTTTTGTATTTTGGAACAGTGTTTTCTGCTTTTTCCTCATTTTATGGAACAGGCTATTTAAGCTCAAAACATACTATAGGAGCATTTTATACGTCAGTAGCAGGTGGTATAGTAAATGTGATACTTAATATAACATTGATACCAGTTATCGGAATCCAAGGTGCCTCATTTTCAACAATGGTATCATATTTTGTTATGTGGGTCATAAGAATATATCAAATGAGGAAATATTTTAAAATTCATATACAAATTAAAAATTTAATTTCATTATCAATAATTTCCATTATATTTGTAAAATGTTATTATATAGATAATAAGTTAATACAAATTAGTATGATGATTTCGTCTACAATAATATTTATATTTTTTAATTGGGAAATTATAGGCAATGCGATTAAATCTCTGACTCATAAAAAGTATCAGGTATAATTATACTTTAATTTTAAGTTTTATAAGTATTTCTGAATAAACTAAGAGCGTATACTAAGACATAAAATATAAATATCGTAATATATTTTAAAAATGGAAAAATTGTTTTTTGAAAGGACGATTTTTATGAAAAAAATATCATTAATACTAATGATTATTTGGATGGGATTTATTTTTTATAATTCTAGCAGGTCGGGAACAGCTTCTAATTTAGTGAGCTATAAAGTTACAAATACTATTAGAACTGAGAAAAGTGCTATAGTAAATGATGGTAATAGCAATCATAAAATACAGTATTCAAGGTTGCCTAAAACTAAAAAAGATGAGAAAATAAATATATTTGTAAGAAAAAATGCTCATGCTTTTGAGTATTTTGTATTAGCTTTGATTGTTTCAGGATGTGTATTTTATTTTTTAAATTTAAAGGGTAAGAAAGCTGTAGTATATATTGCTTTTATTTGCCTTTTATATGCAGTTACTGATGAGTTCCATCAAAGTTTTGTGCCAGGCAGACAATCACTTATAAGTGATGTACTTATTGATTTTATTGGCAGTATTATTGGAATGATAATTTTTTATTCAGTATATTATAATATTTTCAATCTGAGGAAAATTAAAAGAAATTAAATATATTTAAAGATAGTACAATTTAAAAGTAAATATTTGTAACGATTAACAAAAAGTTAAAATTTAAGGTATAGAAAACTAAATAAAAAGGGTTGCAAATATACTAAATTAATTGTAAAATAATAATAGTAGAAATTTTTTGGGGAATTTGAGGTAATAATTTCTTTTGCTATCATAATGGGGGGGTTGTCAGTGATAAATATTGAAAGAGAGTTTATTAGCAGTAATGTAACTCATAAGAAAAGTTATGCATATCTTTTTATTAAAAGGGGAATGGATATTACATGTTCATTAATTGCAATTATAATTTTAAGTCCATTATTATTAATTACAGCAATATGTATAAAATTAGATTCTAAAGGTTCAGTAATATTTTCACAAAGCAGAGTAGGCAAGAATGGAAAATTGTTTAAAATGTATAAATTTCGTTCTATGGTTTCTGATGCTGAAGATCTCCTTTGTAAGCTTAAAAGTAAAAATGAAATGTCAGGACCAATGTTTAAAATGAAATGTGATCCAAGAATAACCAAAGTTGGGAAATTCATTAGAAAAACTAGTGTTGATGAATTGCCGCAACTTTTTAATATACTTAAAGGGGATATGTCAATAGTAGGACCAAGACCAAATCTTCCAAATGAAGTTGAAAAATTTACATCAGTACAAAGACAAAAATTACTTGTAAAACCAGGGCTTACATGTTACTGGCAGGTAATGGGCAGAAGCAATATTGATTTTGAAGATTGGATGAAATTAGATTTAAAATATATAAGAGAAAGAAATACATGGGTTGATGTAAAACTTATTTTAAAGACTGTAAAAGTACTTTTTGGTGACGATGGCGCAATGTAATTAAGTTTTTAATATTATACATAGTATAATATATCAATAATGCTGTTGATAAATATAATTTATCAGCAGCATTTGTATTTTAAGATAAATATTCTTTTAAAGCTTCCTGCCAAGTTCTTGTTGTATCACCAGTTGTAAGCTCAAGCATATAATTTTTAAGAACAGAGTAGTTTGGCCTTTTTGCTGGTCGTGGAAATTCTTCTGTTGTACAAGGAGTTAAATTAACATCAACATTTTTTAATTTGAAAATTTCTTTAGCAAAATCATACCAAGAACATTTGCCTTTGCATGTGCAGTGGAATAATCCATAGTTTTTATTTTCTATTAAGTTTATAATAACTTTAGCTAAATCAACGGTACTTGTAGGGGAACCAAACTGGTCATTAACTACTGTTATAGTTTTGTTATTTTTTGAAAGATTAAGCATTGTTCTTACAAAGTTATTTCCATCACCATACAGCCATGCAGTTCTTACTATGTAATGTTTTGGATTTAATGTTTTAACAAAATTTTCGCCTTCTAATTTTGTTTTGCCATATACAGTTTGAGGATTTGGTGTATCAAATTCTGTAAGTTCTTTATTTATTGTACCATCAAATACATAGTCTGTAGAGACTTGAACAATTTCAGCACCAATGGAATAAGCAGCTGCAGATAAATTTTTAGTACCTATGGTATTGATTTTATATGCATTTTCGATATCAGTTTCACATTTGTCTACAGCAGTATGTGCAGCACAATTAATTACAACATCTGGCTTTTCATTATTAAAGTAATTAAAAACATTATCAACATTTGTGATGTCTAATTCATTAACATCTGTTAATAATAATTTTACATCTTTATCTGCATATTGCCTTGTAAGTTCTCTGCCAAGCTGACCATTTGTTCCTGTTATTAATACTCTCATATGTATTCACTCCTTAATTATGTAGTTTGCTATTGCATTATTTTCATAAAAATGGTATAAAAATAATGATTACT
This sequence comes from Bacillota bacterium, assembly GCA_030705885.1. GTDB lineage: Bacteria > Bacillota > Clostridia > Clostridiales > Clostridiaceae > JAUZPN01. The sequence goes on from JAUZPN010000073.1 coordinate 12,145, forward strand.
TTATTATATCATAAAATTATGTTAAAATATTATTGTAATTAAATTAATAGGCATAATTTTTATGTTAGTTAAAATAAATTATAAGGTAATAATAAAGTATTATATTTTGGAAAGGTAAGGTGGAATTGTGAAAGGAATTATTTTATCTGGTGGGTCTGGAACACGTCTGTATCCTATTACAAAAACAGTTTCAAAGCAGATACTGCCAATATATGATAAACCAATGATATATTATCCTTTATCTGTACTTATGCTTGCAGGTATTAAAGATATACTAATAATATCAACTCCAAGAGATATTTCTTGTTTTGAGCAGCTGCTAGGAAATGGAGAGCAATTAGGATTGCATTTTGAGTATGCAGTTCAGGATAAACCAAGAGGTTTAGCTGATGCCTTTATAGTTGGAGAAAAATTTATAGGAAATGATAATGTAGCTCTTGTGCTTGGAGATAATGTTTTCTATGGCTATAATTTTACTGAAAGGCTTGAAAAAGCAGGATCAAGAAAAGAAGGTGCTACAATATTTGGTTACCATGTAAGTAATCCAAGGGAATTTGGAGTAGTTGAATTTGATGATGAAATGAATGTAATTTCTATTGAAGAGAAACCAGCTGAACCTAAATCAAATTATGCAGTACCTGGACTTTACTTTTATGATAATGATGTTGTAAAAATAGCTAAAAGTTTAACTCCTTCTAAAAGAGGCGAAATAGAAATTACTGCCGTTAATAATGAATACCTTAGAAGGGGTAAGCTTAAGGTTGAACTTTTTGGAAGAGGTATGGCTTGGCTGGATACAGGTACTCATAGGGGGCTCCTTAACGCAGCAAATTTTGTTGAAGCAATTCAAACAAGGCAGGGACTTTATGTTTCTTGTATTGAGGAAATTGCATATAGAAAAGGATATATAAATAAAGAAACACTTATTGAACTTGCTGTACCTTTAGAAAAGACAGAGTATGGCAGGTATCTTTTGGATATTGCAAATAATAATTAATAAAAATAAAGTTTTGGAGGTTATTAATTAATGAAAACATATTTTGTAACTGGTGGAGCAGGGTTTATTGGTTCAAATTTTATTCATTATATGATAAATAAATATAATGATATTAAAATAATTAACTTTGATAAATTAACATATGCAGGAAACTTAGAAAATCTAAAGGGTGTTGATAAAAACCCAAATTATATATTTATTCAAGGTGATATTTGTAATAAAGATGATGTACAAAAAGTATTTTCAGAGTACGAAATAGACTATGTAGTGCATTTTGCAGCTGAATCTCATGTAGATAGAAGTATAAAAGAACCTGAAGTTTTTGTTAAAACTAATGTGCTTGGTACAGTTAATTTGCTTAATGTTGCTAAAAGTTTTTGGGAAACTTCTGAAGGTTTTAAAGCTGGTAAAAAATTCTTACATGTCTCAACAGATGAAGTTTATGGTTCATTAGGTGAAACAGGGTACTTTACAGAAACAACACCGCTGGATCCTCACAGCCCATATTCTTCAAGTAAGACAGGATCTGATTTAATGGTAAAAGCATATTTTGATACATATAAAATGCCTGTTAATATAACTAGGTGTTCAAATAACTATGGACCATTTCAATTTCCTGAAAAACTTATACCGCTTTTAATTAACAACTGTATAAACCATAAAGAACTTCCTGTTTATGGAGATGGAATGAATATTAGAGACTGGCTTTTTGTTGAGGACCACTGCAAGGCTATTGATATGGTAATTAATGGAGGAAGGCTTGGAGAAGTTTATAATATTGGCGGACATAATGAAAGAACTAATATACATATAGTGAAAACTGTTATAAGCTATATAAATGAAAATGTTGACAGCAGCGTAACTGAGAGTCTTATAAAATATGTAGAAGATAGAAAAGGTCATGATAGAAGATATGGAATAGATCCAACTAAAATAAAAGAAGAGCTTGGCTGGTATCCAGAAACAACATTTGAGATTGGTATTAAAAAAACTATTAAATGGTATCTTGATAATCAAACTTGGATGAAAAATGTAACATCTGGCGATTATCAAAATTATTATACTAAAATGTATGGGAATAAGTAAATGCTATCTTTGGTCTCAAAGAAAATATCAATATTTGAACTTAATATTTTAATTAAATGGAACTAAATTGGACAATGATAGTACGATCAAGGAGGAATATTTATGGGACAGTTTCAATTTACTAAAACAGAAATAGAAGGTGTATATATAATAGAACCTAAAGTTTTTGGAGACAATAGAGGATACTTCATGGAAACTTATAACTATGAAGATTTTAAAGAAGCAGGACTTGATATGGTTTTTGTTCAAGATAACCAGTCAAAATCAAGAAAAGGTGTTTTGAGAGGACTGCATTTTCAAAGAAATTTTCCACAGGGAAAGCTTGTAAGAGTAGTAAGTGGTGAAGTTTTTGATGCAGCTGTGGATTTGAGAGAAAATTCTAGTACATATGGTAAGTATCATGGTGTTATTCTTAGTGCTGAAAACAAAAAGCAATTTTATGTTCCAGAGGGTTTTGCTCATGGTTTTATAGTACTTTCAGAAGAAGCTGAATTTGTCTATAAGTGTACTGAGTTTTATCATCCTGAAGTTGAAGGAAATATTTTATGGAATGATCCAGATATAAATATTGAGTGGCCTCTTGAGGGTATTGATGAAATTTTATTATCAGAAAAAGATAAGAAGGCTAAAGGATTTAAAGAAAGTAATATTAAGTTTTAAAGTTTTATGTAGGGGTTGCTTCGCAACCCCTACAATTTATAAAAACATAAAATTTGGACTGAATCAAATTTCTTAAAAATATTTCTTAAAAAAAGGTGCAAAAGAACTCTCAACTTTTTGTTGAGGTTCATAACCAAAAATATCATAGAA
>JAUZPN010000074.1 GCA_030705885.1 Bacillota bacterium
AAAATAAAGGGCAGAGCCAGAACAGTAATAACTAGCCAAAATATATATGAAGGAGAAAATATTATTCTTGCTGCTGGTTATGAAAGCCGTAGAATAGCTGCTACTTTTGGTATTGATGTTCCAATGAATAAAGTTTTATTAGAAGCTCTTGTTACAGAAGCTCAGCCGCCAATGTTTTATCAAATGCTGGGTACTGCAGCTGCTGATTTTTATGGACATCAAAGTAAACATGGTTCATTTGTTTTTGGAGGATCATCTGGTATTGATGCATATAATAAAGATAATGGAACACCAACAACAACAAGTATTACATCTTCATGTATATGCCGTGGAATCATGAAATATTTCCCTGTTTTACAGGATGCAAAAATTGTACGTACTTGGGCAGGATGGGTTGATGAGTCTGCAGATCATGTGCCAGTTATAAGTCATGTAGATGAATTACCAGGACTTATACTTGCATGTGCATTTTCAGGACATGGTTTTGGAATATCTCCAATTGTAGGTAAGCTTTTATCTGAAATGGTATTAGACGACAAAACTACCCTTGATATAAGTGCTTTTCGTTATGATAGGTTCAAAGCAAAAATATAATCAGGAATAGTAAAAGATGCAAAATATCAATTTAATTATTGATACCATTACTCGTATAAATTTATGAAAATAGAGGTGTATATAGTGAGTGAAATAGTATTAAAAATAAATCTTGATAAGTATAAGATTGATGGTGAAGCAATACTTGTAATTGATACAGTAGAAAGAAGTGCTCCAGCAAAAGGAGGAATTAGAATTAGAAGCAATGTTACTGAAGAGGAAATATCAGCTCTTTCTGCTGAAATGTCTAAAAAGTGCTTAATTGCAGATTTACCTTTTGGAGGAGCAAAAGGCGGGATAAGACTTAAGAATCTTGAACAAGTTGAAGAAGCAATGTATGCTTTTGGAAGAGAACTTGCAAAAATTGATTTTATACCATATAAATGGTGTGCAGCACCAGATGTAAACACAGACAGTAAAGCAGTAGATGCCTATGTGGCTGGATGTGCTTCAGTAAAAGGATGGAGAAAAGCCAGACTTGCAGCTACTGGAAAAAGTACAGGAATACCTCATGAACTTGGGAGTACAGCTTATGGTGTTGTTCTTTGTATAACCGAGTTAGTTGAAAATATGAATATGGACATTAACTTTAAAAATGCATCTGCTATTGTAGAAGGTATTGGTGAAGTTGGAGGAAACAGCATAGAACTTCTTATTAATATGGGAACAAGAATTAATGGAATAAGTGATATTACTGGTTCTATATATTCAGAATATGGCTTGGATTCAGAAAAACTTGTAAGATTTATTAAAGAAAAGAAAACAGTTAAGGATATGGCGAAAATATTTCAAAATGCTGAATTTAATATATCTCCATCATCAATACTTGTAAAAAAAGCTGATATATTAGTTCTGGCGGGACCTGGAAGAAGTTTAAATGAAGAAAATGCAGAAAAGCTTCAAGTTAAATTAATAGCTGAAGGTGCTAATATTGCTTATACTACAGATTTAGCAAGGAAGATTGTAAATGACAAAAGTATAATATCTATTCCAGGAATTATTGCAAATTCTGGCGGAGTTATATCAAGTTATGAAGAATGGGTTCTTGAAAATGAGAACAGAATGCATTTATCATTAGATGAAAAGTGGGATAGAGTTAAAAAGTCTATAGATATTAGAATTAAAAAGAACATAAAAGAACTTTGTTATAAGATAAAAAATGATCCTAAAAAAACTCCATATGAACTTGCTTTAATAATGGCAGAAGAAAGGTCAAATCAACTGATTGCTGAAAACAGCAAACTGAGAAAACAAACTAAAATGATTAACATAGAACTTGAAGAGAAGTTCAAAGTGTATACAAAATAAAAAATAGAAAATTAGGAGGAAATTTTTATGGAATTTAAAAGAACTAATTATTCATCAGGTGCACCACTAGAAGAAAAAGCAGGATACAGCCGTGTGGTTAAGGTTGGACCATTTGTATATGTCGGAGGTACAACATCTGTTCAGCCAGATGGAAGTGTTTTTGGAGAAAATGACGGCTATGCTCAAACTAAATATATTTTAGAAAAAATGATTAAATGTTTAGAGCAGGCAGGAAGCAAAAAAGAAGAAGTAGTAAAAGTAAAAATGTATGCTACAGATATGACTCGTGCTAAGGAGTATATACAAGCATATTCAGAATTTTTTAAATCAGTAAAACCGCTGTGTACCTTAGTTGGTACTTCTGCACTAAATAGACCAACCCAGCTTATTGAAATTGAAATTGATGCTATTATAGGCAGTACAATATAATTATATTTAATCTATAAAAACAAAATATAACTAAAGGCACTGAGAAACTAAATGTTTTTCAGTGCCTTTAAAAGTTATATCTGAAATTTTTGACCAGAGATAATATATGTTTTCTATTTATTCTTTGAATATAAAAAGTTTAATCTCATAGCATGATTATTTTCATCTGTAAAAGCATCAAGAAAAAGCTGTTTTGCTATTTGATTATTTGTGCAAAGAAAAGTATCTTTATAAAAGTCATATGCATCTGTTTCATCAAAGATAGCTTTTTCAATACCATCTAAATAACTTGGAATGTTAGGCTTTTCAGGTTTAGGAAGTGGCGGCCTTTGTCCAGTTATTGCAGTATATAGGCTGCTGTAATTGCTAAAGTGTTTTTTTTCATCGCTGATAATTTCAGTTATAACTTCTTTGTCAACTTGTGCATCTGTCATAGTAATTAAAGTTTGATAAAATAATATTGCATCCTGCTCACCTTTAAGTGCTTTAAGTAATCTTTGAGGCAGATCAACACATACTGGTATATACTCTTGAGGTATACGATAATAGTCGAAATCATCATAATCTGTATAAAACATAAAAATCTCCTATAGTTTCATTTTTAATACAATAGTATTATATGAACAATATATAGCTTTGTTGCATAAATTTATAAAATATAATGAACTATTTAATTTATGTAACATATTTAAAAAGTAATCATAAATTGTATTAGGAATAAACTATTCTCAATTACAAAGTTTCACTAAATTTCTGAAAATGCTTAACTTAGCTATTATTCACAAATTAAGTGCAGCTAAATGTGACTGAGAAAAGTATAAATAAGGGGTGATTTGTTTTATGAAAAAAAACGAATTAATAAGTGAGTTGTTAAATGAGCTGCTGAAGAATAAATCAAATATAAATAAAAATATAAGGCACTTTGAAGATAGTATTTTCAGTAATAATCGAAATAAAAAACGTGAAAATAAATATAATGAAGATGAAGAAGATGATGAGGAAGAAAATGATGAAGATGATGACGAAAAAATTGAATACAGCTATTCAAAAGGAAGAAAACATGAAGATGAGGAATATGAAGAAGATGATGAAGAAGATGACGAACATGAAGAATATGATGAGCATGAAGAATATGATGAACATGAAGAGCATGATAAACATGATGAGCATGATGATCATGATTGTGGATGCCATGAACATGAAGAATGTGAGGAAGATTGCAGTTGTGTTGTTATAAAAGGTAAACGAGGTAAGAAAGGCTGTAAAGGTGATCCAGGCGAAAAAGGCGAAAGAGGAGAAAAAGGTGAGAGAGGCGAAAGAGGATTAAGAGGACAAAAGGGAGATCCAGGTGAAAGAGGCGAAAGAGGATTAAGAGGTGAAAAAGGAGAAAAAGGTGAAATAGGTCCAAGAGGACAAAAGGGAGATCCAGGTGAAAGAGGCGAAAGAGGATTAAGAGGTGAAAAAGGAGAAAAAGGCGAAAGAGGATTAAGGGGACAAAATGGAGAACCAGGAGAAAAAGGTGAGAGAGGCTTAAGAGGAGAAAAAGGTGAGAGAGGTGAAATGGGCTTAAGAGGACAAAAGGGAGAGCAAGGAGAAAGAGGCGAAAGAGGATTAAGAGGTGAAAAAGGAGAAAAAGGTGAAAGAGGCGAACGAGGTTCAAAAGGGGAGACAGGATGTCCAGGTCAAAAGGGTGAAAAAGGAGATCCAGGTGGTATTGCTGAGTATGCATATATTTATAAAACAACAAAACAGAAACTTCATGAAAATTGCAATGATGCAATAATTTTTGATTATAATGGTGTTGTGACATCAGGAATAAGACATGAGCCTGGAACAGCAGGTATAAAAATATTACATTCTGGTGATTATTATATTTCTTATTCTGTAACATCAGAAGATGAAAATCAATTTGCAGTTTTTATTAATGACGAAGCTATACAAAACACTAGATATGGATCAGAGAAGGAATCACAGAATAATGGTCAAGCAATCATTAATTTAAGAAGAAATGATATAATTACACTTAGAGATAATATATCTGAGTGTGGTGTTGAGCTAGATAATGACACTGGTGGGAGAGAAGAAGTAGTAAGTGCTTCTATAGTGCTTATGAAGCTTGGCAGTACTGATATTTGTTAAACTATACTTTTCTCGGACACATTTAGTTCCAATTAATTTGTAAATGATAGCAAGGTGAAGCTTCTTTTGGAAATTTATTGGAACTTTGTGACCTAGGATAGTATATACTATTCTGTATATTTGTTAATTTATATAAATTCAATTTTATTTACTTTGAGTTTAATATAAATTATTATATATACAGGATTTTTTTTGTAAAGTAAAACCAAAACCTTATTAGTGCAGTCTAATAGGTAAAATGATTTAATTTTACTTTCCTAGGTCACATTTAGTGGAAGTTTGTGACAGAGGATAGTATATATAAAATATATTATGCGGGGGTGAAAATATTGGATATTAATGAAAAGGTAAAATTAGCCAAAAAAGGTGATGATAATGCTTTTTATGAGCTAATTAATGAAAGAAAAGCTATGCTTTATAAAACAGCTTTTTTATATGTAAAAAATAAAGAGGATGCAATGGATATAGTAAGTGACACTGTTTTTAAAGCATACATATCAATAAAAAAACTTAAGCAGCCTGAGTTTTTTAATACTTGGCTTACAAGAATATTAATAAACAATTCATTGGACTTTATTAAGAAAAATAAGAAGGTAGTATCATTAGAGGAAAACAAAAGCTTTCATGAAAATGATAATCTAAATACACATGAAAACAAAGAGGATGTATTAGATTTACATAAAGCTGTAGATAAGCTGGATGACAAATATAAAACTATTGTAATACTAAAATATTTTCAGGATATGACACTAAATGAGATAGCAGAAGTCCTTAAGTGCCCTTTAGGAACTGTAAAAACTTATCTTAATAAGGCTCTTAAAGAGTTAAGAATTGAATTAATAGAGGAGTGATAAGTATTATGAATCAGGATAATTTAAATGAGCTAAAAAAGCAGTTTGAAGATATTGAAGTTCCAGCAGAAATAGATTTTGCTATTGAAGAGGGAATAAAAAGAGGCAGGAATTACAAGAGACATAGGTTTATTAAACCAGCTAGTATTGCAGCAGCTGCAGTATTTATATGTGTAATATTTGTTTATGGAGGTATTTCAGGAAATTTATTTAAATCAATGAATAATAAAAAAAGCAGTACAGCTGAATGTAGCTTAAGCAGCTCTAATTCAATTGAACTTCCGAGTGTTGGCTCAGAATCTAATCTAAAGATTTTATTGAAAGATTATGTAAATAATAATAATATCAGGAGTGGTGGAGCATATTTGGGCATAGCAGATGATTCAATTGAAAGTAATCATTCAACAAGCAAAGGAATAAATGGAAGTGTTAATTCGGAAAAAAATTCTTCTAACACAAATGTTCAAGTACAAGGAGTTGATGAAGATGATATGGTTAAGACAGATGGTAACTATATTTATAAAATCAATTCTTATAAATCATTAAGTATAGTGAAGGCAATTCCTGCTGATAAAATGGAAGTATTAAGTACTATTAAATTTGATGATGATTTTAATGCTTTAGGTATGTTTTTAAATGATAATTATATTGCTGTAATTGGCAGCTGCCAAAATGCTGTGAATTCTAGCATGAAATCAAGCAGCATAATATCAGGAGATATCATATCTAGATATGGTCAAATTACAAGAATAATAATATATGATATAGGTGATAAGAAAAACATAAAAAAAGTAAAGACTCTAGAATTTGAAGGAAATTATTTGTCTTCAAGGATGATTTCTTCAAAAATTTATATTATAACTAATAAATATTTAGATTGTATTACTGATAAAAATGGTGATTTAAGTGACTCTAATATTTATTATAAAGATTCCTCTTTTGGAGATAAAGAAATAAATATAGATTACAAAGATATAAAATATTTTTCTGATGATATAGAACCAAATTATATTGTTGTTGGTTCGATTGACCTAAAAAATGTTGATGAAGCTGCAAAGGTATCTGCATTTTTGGGCTCAGGAAATAATATATATTCTTCAAATAAAAATTTATATGTAGCAGGTACAAAAGCTAGTCAGGACGAAAATGATGGTTTTAAATCAAATACTATAATATATAAACTTTCTTATGAAGATGGCAGTGTTAAATGTACAGCTAAAGGTGAAGTACCAGGTCGAATATTAAATCAGTTTTCTATGGATGAAAATAATAATTATTTTAGAATTGCTACTACTGAATATAGCATTAATAATTCAGCAAGATCTGATTTACATGGTGGTGGAACAAGTCAAACTATAATGAATAACAATTTATATGTTTTAGATAATTATATGAATATTAAAGGAAAAATAGAAAACATCGCACCAGGTGAACAAATATATTCTGTTCGTTTTATGGGTGATAGGGCATATATGGTTACTTATATTCAAACAGATCCTCTTTTTGTAATTGACCTTAAAGAGCCATCAAATCCTAAAATACTTGGAGAACTTAAAATTCCAGGATTCAGCAACTATTTACAGCCTTATGATGAAAATCATATTATAGGTATTGGAAAAGATAGTACAGTAGTTAAAGAAAATGATACAGATATGGCTAAGCCGCTTGGAGTAAAAATTTCTATGTTTGATGTTACAGATGTAGCTAATCCAATTCAGAAATTTGTTACTGTTATAGGGGATTCAGGAAGTTATTCAGAAGCATTAAATAATCATAAAGCAGTACTTTTATCAAAAGAAAAAAATTTATTAGCACTGCCTATAGATGAAGCTAATGATTCACAGAAAGTAGATTTTCAAGGTGCATATATATATAATATTGATGTTGAAAAAGGTTTAACATTAAAGGGTAAAATAACTCATCAAGATGTAGACAAAACAGAAAATGGTACTTCACAAAACATAAATTATGTTAATGAAGGATATAGGATTAAAAGAATATTATATATTAATGATTATATTTATACTATATCAGATTCATGTATAAAATCTAATGATATTACAACAATGAAAGAAGAAGGATATGTTTTAACAAAATAATACACATTATAGTTTCACTTAATTTATTAATGATAGAATAGAAAAGCTTCCTTTAAAAATTAAGTGAAACTTTATGATATACTTTTCTCGGACACATTTAGTTCCAATTAATTTGTAAATGATAGCGAGGTAAAGCTTCTTTTAGAAATTTAGTGGAACTTTGTGACCGAGGATAGTATAATATATAAAATAAGAAATAATAAAAGATTTTGACCAAGATATTCTCTTGGTTATTTTATTTTAATAAATTATGATAATTAGAGAACTTAAAAAATTTAAAATTAAATTTTACTTAAATTTTGTTTAAAAAACACTAAAAAAAATAAAAATTAAAGTAATATTTTAGAAAAAAAAATTAAAAAATATACAAAAAATAGATGAAATTTTTAAGAATATAGTATATAATTAATTTATATGTATACGTATACCTTAACTAAAAACAAAAAAATAAAAAATGGAGGGTTATTATGGAGAAATTTAAAAAAAGAATATTGACATCTTTGATGAGCTTTGTAATGGTATTCATTTGTGCTGCTAATGGTTTTTCATTATCAGCATATGCAGACTTAACAGGCGGAGTAAGTACTTACACAACAAAAGGTGAAAAAACACTGATTATTTTACAGGCTTTTGCTCAAAACACTACAAATGATTGGACTTTTATGAATATAGGTGATACTGCATATCTACCATATCAGCAAACAGAAAATTTTAGTGGTATAGCTACAGCAGATGCAACTTCAACAGTAAATAGTTCTGCAAACTTTGGACTGTTTATTTCTGATACAAAACTTGCTGATGGGGACAGAAGCAATTTAAAATTCCACGTTGGTACAGTTACAATTAAAGCTACTGGATATGATGATCTTGTAGTTAATTTAAATAAAGATTATAATGAAACATACTTAGCAAGTAAAGTTTCTTGGGGAATGACAGGAAATAGTACATCGGTTTTATTAAATAATTATCTGCCAACAGATAAAGCAACTTATATTAAAAATATTACTAGTGTTAAAGCAGATGTTACATTATCTGGTTATCAATATTTACAAGCAAAACCTGCTGGACAGGAATTCCCTCCTGGCTATACTCATCCAACCACAATGAGAAATATCTCTTCAATGGATTTAGTAAAAGATATTAAGATTGGCTGGAATTTAGGAAATACTCTTGATTCATGGCCTAGTCCAAGACCAGCAGGAGCTGCTGGAGCAGATTATGAAACTACATGGGGAAATCCTAAAACAACAATAGATATGATTAGTGCAATAAAACAAGATGGATTTAATGCTGTTCGTATTCCAATAACATGGGATACACATTACATTGATAGTAATGATACAATTGATCCAGCTTTCATGCAGCGTGTTGATACAGTTGTAAATTATGTACTTTGCAATAATATGTATGCTATTATTAACATTCACCATAATGCATCACAAAAAGAAGTAGATGCAGCAGATGAACCTAATGTTCTTAAAGAATATGATGAAACATGGACTCAGATTTCAAATCATTTTAAAGATTATGGGGACAAGCTAATTTTTGAAACACAAAATGAACCAATATATGGTGAAAATTGGAATCCAACTAATAGTGCATCTGATTTACAAATGTATAAAATTGTAAATGAAACTAATGCAAAAGCATTATCTGCAATAAGAGCAACTGGCGGTAATAACACTAATAGACTTGTAATGATGCCTACTTACGCAGCTTCATCAACTTCTTACAATATTCAAAATATGGTAGTTCCAAGTAATGATGCTCATGTAGCAGTATCTATTCATGCTTATATACCATATAACTTTGCATTAAATGATCAAGCACCTACTGCTAATACATTTGGAGATCAAGAGAAACAGTTTATTTCTAGTACTTTTGCATCTTTAAATGATACATTTGTTAAAAAAGGAATACCTGTTATTATTGGTGAGTTTGGAGCAATAAATAAGGATAATGTACAAGCAAGAGCTGATTTTGCAAAATATTTTACACAGACAGCAGCAACTTATGGAATACCAAGTTTCTGGTGGGATAATAACTCTTTTGTTCTTAATCAATTAGGGTTATTCAACAGAGCAAGTCTTGAAATTGAGTATCCAACGATTTTACAGGGTATGATAGATGGATGGAATGCTGGACAGCCAACTAAACCAACTGTAGCAGGAGACGTAAATGGTGATGGTAAGGTTAATGTCCTTGATTATTTGAAGTTTATAAAATATTTAGCAAATACTTCAATTAAAATTAATACTACTGCAGCAGATTTAAATGGTGATGGAATAGTAGATAGTAAGGATAAACCTTTGTTATTAAAGAAGTTATTAACTAGAAATTAATATTTAAGTTAAAAAATTAAAAATGGCTTCCGATGATAAAAATATTATCGGAAGCTGTTTTTTGTATATATGATTTTAACGCATATTCAATTTTTTTTACTTCTATATAAATAAATTTTTAAAAAATAAGAGGAAATAAAGAAAAAGTGTAGAATTATATATTAAGAAAGTACATAAAACTATATTAATTATTTAATTTGGAGGTTATATATATGTATTGCCCTAATTGTGGTACCTATAATTCAGATGATGCAGTTAAATGTTCAAATTGCGGAACTTCATTCAAAAATTGTACAATAGAAGAAAATAATAATGAAAGCTATCAAACATATGAAGATAATTCAAATGTATATGATAATCAAAATTTAAATTCAAATGAAAATAAAGTAAGCTTAGAAAAAGAAAATAAAGTAAGCGTAGAAAAAAATGATAATATAAATCAAAATGGTTCATATACTTCAATAAATCAAAATACTAATAATGCTGAATATACTAATAATGATTATCATAATAATAATATGGGATATAATACTAATGGAAATAATTACAACAATAATTATAACAATAATTATAACAGTAATAGTAATTATAATTCATCAAAAAATAGAACTATAACAAATAATTCTGTTAATAATAATATGCCATTATCAATAATAAGTCTTATATTAGGTGTTTTTGGATGCTGTTGTATTAATCCATTTAGTATAGTCTTAAGCATAATAGCTTTGTGGAATTCATCACAGGTAAATTCAAAGTTAATATCAGGGGATACACAAGGTGCTGAGAAATCATCAAAAACATCATTAATATTATCATTAATATCAATTGGAATAATGGTATTATTTGTTATAGTTTGGATTGCAATATTTGCTTTTATGCCAAATGATTCTTCAATTAAAAATATAAAAAATAATTCTTTTTCTAATTTTTAGCATTATGAAAAATAATATTAAAATCACTTATAATAAAATGGCACTTTTAATTATTGTTATATTAGGAATTGCATCTTGTGGTGCCTGTATATATTTGTATTATCACAGTCCTTTTGAAAAGAATATTTTTCCAATATGTCTTTTTAGAACAATTTTCCATTTGTATTGCCCTGGTTGCGGTGCAACTAGAGCTACATATGAGCTGATTCATGGAAATATACTAAAAGCATTAAGGTTTAATTTGTTATATGTATTAAGTATACCATTTATGGTATATTTAACATTATCAGTTATTGAAATTAAGATAAATGATAAATTATTGCTTCCATCAATTTATTTTAGTAAATTTGGAGTAATTATGATGTGCGTTGTTATTTTAATTTTTTGTATTTTAAGAAATATTCCTATCTATCCATTTACACTATTAGCACCACCATAAAAACTAGAGTTAAATACTCTAGTTTTTTTATGAGTATTTAATATGTTTGATATAATATAAAAGTATGAGACATTTTATAATAAAATATAAGTCTTTTTCTTAATTGCTATATCATACATAATCTTGACCAAGTATCCAAACAACACTATGTTTAAAAGTGATGTAAACAAGGATATATCACTGATGGATACATTATATAGAATTGCATTAGTATTTGAAAAAATAGTCATACTATAGCCTAAAGCTATATAAAGCAGTCTTTTATCTTTTAGATAAATATAAGCAAAAATGGATAATGCAGCAGCCGGAAATAAATATCGTTCATGCATACCAACTGAGAAGGTAAATACTCCTGCAATTTGAATTAGGGCTGCAGCAAAAGCAAAGGTTTTATTGTTTCCTTTTATATATATAAACCACGAAAATAAAGTAGTTAATATTATAAAAATCAATCCCCAAGTGTGATAACTGAATATAAATAATATTGATGAATCTTTTTTGTAGTTTGCTCCAATTAAATTAAAGAAATTATATGCATTAACTGATGCATAAGGATATTCTGATACCGTGTTAGAATACAGCTTAATTATCCATAAAGGACTTTGTTTTATTGAAAATGGAAGTATTATAATAAATGATGTAACTATAATAGAAATTACTGCTTTTATCATGTTCTTTAAGTTTCTGCCTCTAACAAGTTCAAAGAAAAGTACTGGCAGGAATATAATTCCTTGAGGTTTCATAAGTACTGCTGCTGTAAAAAATATAGAAGAAAGACTTATTTTCTTTTTTGAAAGCAGATACATTGCTAGAATAATAATAAAGGTAAAGAAAGAATCCACCTGCCCCCAGAAAGTTGAATTGATAAAGGTTGCAGGATTTAGTATATAAAATGCTGATAAAAGCATGCTGATTTCATAAGAAGTGTATTTCTTTGATAATCTGTAAATAAGGTATCCAGATGCAATGTCAGCTAATATAGAAGGCAATTTTAAAAGTAGAGTATAGTATCCACTTAGTGCAGTTGAAGCTCCTATTTTGCCAATTACAGCTAGTATAAAAATATAAAAAGGCGGGTAATCTGCTGATCTAGAATTTGAATAAAAAGTTGATAGATTAGTTGCAGCATTTTCAGCCCAATTTCTAAATAAGCTGATATCACCAGAATATCCTTGAGTTAAAACTCCAAATATAATTCTTGAAAATAATCCAACTAAAAGTAATGCTGGTATTAAAAACTTTTGGTTATTTAAATGAAATTTTTTATGAATCAAATAATAATATGCTGTAATAGATAGGATAATAAAAATTATGAAATATGCTGTAAGATAATTGGAATAACTGCTGTCAGTATTTGAACTAAAGCCCATTGTGATGTTTTGCATACCTCCTTGAAATCCACCATTTTGATTTCCTGATGAATTGTTAAAGTTATTGTTTTGATTTGAATTTGCTGAACCTCCATTTCGCTGTTTTTGATTTCCATTATGTGTAGAAGGAGCATTTATTTCATTTTGGAATCCATTTGAATTTGAACTGCTTTTATGATTTAAAACTGTGTAAGTACATAAAGTGCCTGATAATAGTGTTATGAAAATTAATATTATCAATAATAAATTTTTCTTAAGTAAATTTTTCATTTAAAATCCCCCTTTAGTAATAACTATTAAATTAATAATAACAATTAATTATTGAAGTAGTATCAAATAACTGTGTGAAAATTATGTGAGTAAAGTTAAAACATATTTATATTTTTCATTTTCAGCTTAATTATATTATGATATAATTAACAATAATTATATGTTATACTATCCTCGGTCACAAAGTCCCACTAAATTTCTAAAAGAAGCTTCTCTCCGCTATCATTTATAAATTAAGTGGAACTAAATGTGACCGAGGAAAGTATTAATAGTATTTATATATTGGAGTGGGTATATATATGAAATTTAGACCTTGTATTGATTTACATAATGGAAAAGTTAAGCAGATTGTGGGCGGTACTTTGAAGGATAATTCAGAAAATTTGGTGGAAAACTTTGTTTCAGACAAAGGTGCATCTTATTTTGCTGAAATGTTTATGAAAGATAAACTCACAGGCGGACATGTTATAATGCTTGGACCTGGAAACGAAAAAGAAGCATTAAGTGCTCTTCATACTTATCCTAATGGATTACAGATAGGAGGAGGCATTAATTCAGAAAATGCTTCATTTTATATTGAAAATGGAGCAACTCATGTAATTGTTACTTCATATGTTTTTAGAGATGGAGATATAAATTTCGAAAACCTTAATAGATTGGTTTCTGAGGTAGGAAAAAATAAATTAGTTTTAGATTTAAGCTGTAAGCAAAAAGATGGAGTATATTATGTTGTTACTGATAGATGGCAGAAGTTTAGTAATTTTGAGATAAGTAAAAAAAATCTTGATGAGTTATCAAACTATTGTGATGAATTTTTAATTCATGCTGCAGATGTTGAAGGTAAATGTAGAGGCATTCATCAGGATCTAGTTAAAATATTAGGAAATTTAGTTACAATACCTGCAACTTATGCAGGTGGAGCAAGGAATTTAGAAGATTTAAAGCTAGTAAGCGAACTAGGTAAAGGAAAGTTGGATTTAACTATTGGAAGTGCTTTAGATATTTTTGGAGGAAACTTAACTTATGATAAAGTTGTAAGTTTTAATTTAAAATAGTAAAAAAATTAATAGTGAAGGAAATACACATCACTATTAATTTTTTATTTTTATATTAATTTTTTATGTTTAAAAGTCTTAATTTTATTTGAATAATCTGAAACTATATCACCATTTCCTATTAGTTTGTACTTATAAATTTGAAGACCATCAAGACCTACAGGTCCTCTAGCATGAATTTTATTGGTGCTTATGCCGACTTCAGCACCAAAGCCATATCTGAAGCCATCACTGAATCTGGTAGAACAATTCCAGAAAACATTTCCTGAATCTACTTGATTCATGAATAGTTCAGCATTAAATTTATTTTTAGTTATTATTGAATCAGTATGACCTGAGCCATAAGTATTTATATGTTCAATTGCTTCTTCTACACTTGATACTATTTTTATTGAAAGTTTATAATCTAAATATTCTGTTTTCCAGTCTTCATCAGTTGCTTTACCAACATTTATAATTTTTTGAGTTTTCTCACAACCAACAAGCTCAACATTTTTTTTATCAAGCTCTTCTTTTAATAAAGGAAGATATGAATCAGCTATATCTTTATGAACTAATAATGTTTCAGCAGCATTACATACAGATACATATTGGGTTTTTGAGTCAACAACTACCCTTACAGCCATTTGAATATCTGCATCTGAGTCAGCATAGCAGTGGCATATACCATCAGCATGACCCATTACAGGTATATTTGAATTTTGCATAATATATTTAACAAAAGCATTAGAGCCCCTTGGAATTATTAAATCTATATAATCATCCAGTTTTAACATTTCTTTTACATCATGTCTGGTTTCTAATAAATGTATCCAACCAGATGGTACACCTGTTTTTTCAGAAGCATGTTTAATAATATCAAATAAAATCCTATTTGTTTTAATAGCTTCACTTCCACCCTTTAAGAGAGCAGAATTGCCGCTTTTAAGACATAGTGTTGATATTTGTACTAATGCATCAGGTCTTGATTCAAATATAATTCCTATAACACCTATTGGACAGCTTACTTTGTATAAATTTAAGCCATCATCTAATTCTGTAGCAGCTAATGTTTTACCTACAGGATCTTCAAGCTTTATAAGACTTTCAATACCCATTACCATATCATTAAGTTTATTTTCATCAAATTTAAGTCTTTTAATCAGCGGGTCAGCTAAGTTTTCATTAATGCTTCTTTCAATGTCTTCTTTATTTGCAGCAAA
>JAUZPN010000075.1 GCA_030705885.1 Bacillota bacterium
TAGGTCAGTCTTTTGTAAATAAAATATTAAGAGGTAAAAGCTTAAAACTTGACAATAATATAGAACAAAAAGGATTTAAGATTATGTTTACTATGAGAGTTTCAATGGTTTTTCCTCATGATGCTTTAAGTTATGCTGCTGGACTTTCTAAAATCAAGTATAAAGATTTTATTTTGGCTACTTGTCTAGGTATGATACCAGAGGTATTAGCATATTCTATTCTTGGGAAAAGCGCAGAAAAAATACTTTCAATAAAATTTTTAATTTATACTATAAATAAATTAGGTCCATATAAGTATTTAGTTTTTGCAGGTCTAATTATATTAATTGCTATAATAATATATTTTCATAATAAAAATAAAGCAAAAAAAGCTTCTTATATAAAAGATGAAGAAATAATACAAGAGGAAAATGATAATATTGAAAAATAACAATATTGAAAAATAATAATATTGAAAAATAATAATAAGAATAAAACGGTATCTCTTTGGTCATAATAATTTTATAAATTATGATTGGAGGGATTCTTTTGACAGTAAAAGATTTAATGACTACTAATGTAGCAAGTGTTTGTTCAGATGATACTGTAGATCATGCAGCACAGCTTATGAGGGAATATAATGTAGGTTCCATTCCAGTGTGTGATAATAATAATAAAATTATTGGTATAATAACAGATAGGGATATTGCACTTCGTTCTTCTGCAGATGGTCAAAATACTAAAGCTCAAAGTGTTAGGGACATAATGTCTTCTAATCCCGTAGTTGGAAGACCTGATATGGATGTTAATGATGCTGCTAGGATAATGAGTGAGAGGCAGATAAGGAGACTTCCTATTGTTGAAAATAATAATTTAATTGGAGTGGTTTCATTAGGTGATATTGCAGTAGAACCATCACTTAAAAATAATGCAAAAGAAGCATTAAGTGATATATCAAAGCCTAGTACTCCTGAATATTAAAAAGTATAGTCCACAGAAATTGACATATTTCTGTGGACTTTTTGAATTTAATGATATAATATTATAGTAAAAATCATTAGTTTTTTAGATACTATCCTTGGTCACAAAGTTCTACTAAAGTTCTAAATAAGATTCTCTCCACTATCATCTATAAATTAAGTGGAACTAGATGTGATAAAGGAAAGTATAGTTGTGAGGTTAATATGAAAAAGGTTCTTTTTATTTATAACCCATATTCTGGGGATGGAAGTATCAAATCAAAAATTGATAGAATTATAAAAATACATTTGCAACATGGATACATTGTTCTGCCATATAGAATTTCATTAATTTATGCTATTGATGATATATTTATGCATATAGATGAAAAATTTGAATATATTTTAATAGCTGGCGGTGATGGTACTGTTGATAATGTAATAAATGTTATGAAAAAACATAATATAGATTGCCCTATTGGAATCCTTCCGACAGGTACTGCAAACGATTTTGCTAAATTTATAAGAATGCCTAAGGATATAAATAAAGCTTGCGAGCAGATACTTGAAAGTAAACCTAGACGTGTTGATATAGGCAGGATAAATGACAAATATTTTATTAATGTAGCTAGTATGGGGGCTTTTACTGATGTATCACAAAAAATTGATACTAATTTAAAAAATACGCTTGGGAAAATGGCTTACTATGTGAAAGGTATAGAACAGTTCCCTAATATTAGAAATCTTAAAGTTAATGTTGAATCTAAGGAGCAGAACTTTGATGGTGATATGTACTTAATGTTTATCTTTAATGGAAGAACTGCAGGTAACTTAAATCTGGCATATGAAGCTTCAATTACTGATGGCGTTTTAGATGTTATTATTGTAAAAGCATCTATGGTTATAGATATAGTCAGTTTATTTATAAAAATGCTTAAAGAACAGCATCTTCAAGAAAATAATAGTATAGTTTATTTTAAAACAAATAAGCTGAAAATTGAATGTAATGAAGATATAGTAACGGATATAGATGGAGAGAGAGGACCCAATTTTCCTATAGAAATTGAATGTATTAAAGGTGGAATTTCTCTTCTTGGAATAAAAAAATAAATTTTATGAATGAAAAAATAAATTTTATGAATGAAAAAATAAATTTTATGAATAAAAAATATATTTTTAAAATAAATATAAAATGAAATAATTTGTTTAGGAGAAGATATGTTAATATTTTATGTTTATTTTATACTGATTTTGTTTTCCATTTCCTTATATTTGTATGGTGCAAAACTTAGTTTCTTTTCTCCGATTAAAATAAGAATTTTAAGTTTGTGCATTGTTTGCGGAATGACTTTTAAGTATATTATACTTATATTAATGTATTTGAGTCAAAATGTAAAAGGATTGTATGTATTAAAACCCTTATACTTTGCTAATTTACTTTTAATACCGGTTGGTGCGTGTTTATCAATATATATTTTTGCTAGAAATGAAAAAATTAAATTCAATTTTATATTTATATTAGTTTTTATATTTGCAATTACATATATGTTTTTTGTTTTAAGATTCAATGCTGTAATAGAAATTTATAATGCTTATGGATATATAATAAATATATCATCATGGCGTTTTGATGTATTAATATATTTATTATATAATATAATCTTCCTCACTATATCAATATATTTAGTGAAACAAAAAGGATCCATTAAAAAAGGAA
This sequence comes from Bacillota bacterium, assembly GCA_030705885.1. Lineage (GTDB taxonomy): Bacteria > Bacillota > Clostridia > Clostridiales > Clostridiaceae > JAUZPN01. The sequence continues at coordinate 2,657 of JAUZPN010000075.1, forward strand.
TAATTCTTGTTATGATTTCATCAGTACTTTGCATTTTTGAAATAGTACTTTTATATTTCAAAATAAATTTGCTGCCTCAAAGAATTATAGGTGATTTTATGTGGACAATGACTTTTGTATTATCTTTAGATACAATAAAAAAATAGGCGTTAAGCCTATTTTTTATTTATTGTTGTTTTGTTATGTTTTTTATTTTGAAATTCATTATTTAGATTTTTTGAATCCTGTTTTTTATTTATGAATTCATTATTTAAATTTTTTGAATGATGTTTGTTATTATTTTGTCTTTGTAATGGAATAAGGCATTTTTTATCATGACCTATTAAGTCTTCACGTCCAGCTTTTATTAGTGCTTCTTTCACTATATTATAATTTTCAGGTAAATTAAACTGCAGTAATGCTCTTTGCATGTTCTTTTCTTTTTGAGTTTTAGGTACATAAACATTTTCACCAGTTAGCGGATTAATTTCAGTGTAATACATAGTTGTTGAAAGACTTCCTGGTGTTGGATAAAAATCTTGAACCTGTTCAGGAGTATAGCCCATGTTTTTTATATATTCAGCTAATTCTATAGCAGCATTTAAATCACTGCCAGGATGGCTTGACATTAAATAAGGAACAAGGAACTGCTTTTTGTCTAACTTTTTATTTATTTCAAAGTAGCGTTTTGTAAATTTGTCATAGACATCTTTATAAGGTTTACCCATTTGTTTTAAAACCTTATTACTTATATGTTCAGGTGCTACTTTTAATTGTCCACTTATATGATACTTACATAGTTCTTCGAAAAATTCAGGATCTTTATCATATATAAGATAGTCATATCTTATTCCAGAACGTATAAATACCTTTTTAATGCCTTTAATATTTCTTATTTTCCTTAGAAGATCTAAATATTCTTTATGGCTTACAATAAGATTTTTACAAGGTGATGGAAATAGACACTGTTTATTTTTGCAGGTCCCTGAAGTTTCCTGAAGCTTGCATGATTTATTTCTAAAATTAGCTGTCGGCCCTCCTACATCATGAATATAACCTTTGAAATCAGGGTCAGCTGTGAGGAGCTCAGCTTCTGTAACTAATGATTTTTCACTTCTTTTTTGAATAGTTCTTCCTTGGTGGAATGTCAATGCACAAAAAGAACAACTGCCAAAACATCCTCTATGACTTACTAATGAGAATTTAACTTCTGAAATAGCAGGAATACCACCTTTTTCTTCATAAACAGGATGATAGGTTCTAGCATAAGGTAAATTATAAACCATATCCATTTCTTCTACAGATAATGGAATAGAGGGAGGGTTTTGAACAATAAATCTGTCTCCATGCTTTTGTACCACTGCTTTCCCACGAACTGAATCCTGTTCATAATACTCTAATTTATAACTTTCTGCGTAAGCTTTTTTATCTGTACTTATTATTTCAAAAGATGGAACATCTACAAAATCTTTTAGTCCATCAGTAGTTTTTGCAATATACACTGTACCACGAACAGAAGTAACATTATGAATAGACATGCCATATTTAAGAAGATTAGCAATTTCAACTACAGGTTTTTCGCCCATACCATAAATCAGCAAATCTGACTTTGAATCAATAAGTATACTTCTTCGAACTTTATCATCCCAATAATCATAATGTGCAAATCTCCTAAGGCTTGCTTCTATGCCTCCAATTATAATAGGAACATCTTTATAAGCTTCCCTTGCTTTCCCAGCATAAACAATAACAGCTCTATCAGGTCTATAGCCAGCTTTACCATTAGGAGAATACAAGTCTTCATGCCTTTTTTTCTTTGCTGCAGTATAATGATTTACCATAGAATCGATATTGCCAGAATTAATAAGAAAGCCAAGCTTTGGCTTTCCAAGCTGCCTGAAATCATCAACGCTTTTCCAATTTGGCTGCGCTATTATACCTACAGTAAAACCTTCATTTTCAAGTACCCTTCCAATAATTGCAGTACCAAAGGAGGGATGGTCTACATAAGCATCACCAGTTATTATTATAAAATCAAGTTCATTTATCTTTCGAGATTTTAAATCTTCTTTACATATAGGAAGAAATTGTTTGTTTATTTTCATTAAGGGCCTCCAGCGTTTTTATTATGTTTCTTACTAATAAAATATCTTAAAATAATAAGTAAGTCAACTTTTTTAAATATATTTTATTTGAAAATATTTAGTGAGACTTTAAAACTTAATAAAGAATTAATCAACTTTTATTAAGTTAATAAATGGTTTTAAAGTTGAGATATATTAAGAAAAAACTATCTGTAAATTATGTTGATAGATATAATATATTTTTTTAAACTTTTTTAGTTAAATTTGCGTAAAAACAGTTGCATTTAAACTTTTTTGTACTATAATAATATTGTGAATATGAAATATGTGTTTCAAATATGCCTGGTTTACTTTGTCTCAGTACATTTAGTCCTGCTTAATTTATAAATGACAATGAAGAAAAGTTTCTTTTAGAAGTTTAGTGGAACTTTGTGAATGACATAGTATAAAATTGTGAGGCTACTATAAAGATATATGCTGCTGCCCTCAAACCTCGTGAGATGTGATTGGGTCAACAGGTACTGCCGAAAGGAAGGCTTTACTTAATGCAGCTGGAAAAAATCCAAAGCTTTATAGTGTTAAAACTCAACAGCATTGAAAGCTATACTTTCCTTGGGCACATTTAGTTTCACTTAATTTATAAATGATAGCGGAGAGAAGCTTCTTTTAGAAATTAAGTGGAACTTTGTGACCGAGGATAGTATATGATTTATAGATCTAATATTAAATTCATATATAATAAAGATAAATATTACTATTATTATATATGATTTAATTATGTATCTATATTTGTTGAATTTTAAGAGCCTTATTAAAGGCTTTTTTTCTTTTGTATTAAGGTATTTTGGAATTAAATTTCAATTTGCAGAAAATAATAATATAAATAGGTGGTGGGATTAATGGATAGTGGCCCTCATGTGGGTGGTCGAATTTTATTTAAAAATATAATATCTGAGGGACGTTTATCTGTTAATAATAAATATTCCTCAGTATAATGAAAAGGAGGAATATTTTATGGAAGGTAAATTTCAAGAAGCTAACAGTTTTTACTTAAGCAGAGTTCTTGGTAATAAAATTTATGATTCCGAAAATAATGTTATTGGAAGTCTAAAAGATTTAGGAATTATTAACCAGCTTAAAAATCCTAAAGTTGAAGCCGTAAAAGTAAAAATGCATGAAGGTATAAAATTCCTTAATTGGGATAATTTTATTGTAACAAAACAAAAAGGGCAGTATGTTCTTACTTGTAATAAAATTGAAGAAAAAAGCATAGATGATATAATGTTTCTCGCGAAGCATGTTTTAGATAAACAAATTGTTGATATAAATGGAAGAAAAGTTGTAAGAGTAAATGATATTAGACTTTCTGCAGTAAATTCTGGTATTTATGTTATTGCAGTTGATATTGGATGGGAAGGACTATTAAGGAGAATAGGTATTGCTAAGCCTATCAGAAAAATCAATCCTAATATTACAAATTCAATGATATTATGGGGTGATGTTGCTTCACTCTTAAATGGTAATGATAGTATACAATTAAATAAAACTTATCATAGACTGTCAGTAATGCATCCTTCTGATTTGGCAGATATTATTGAAGATTTTGATACTAAAACTGGTCTTTCAATATTAGAAAATCTAGATAATGCAAAAGCAGCAGATGTAATTGAAGAATTAGAAGATGATGCACAGGTTACAGTAATTGAAAATTTATCTACAGATAGAGCAGCTGATATTTTAGAAGAAATGCCGGCAGATGAAGTTGCAGATATATTAGACAGCTTAAGTGAAGATAAAGCTGAAGAGCTGCTTAGCAATATGGAAAAGGAAGCTTCAGAAGAAGTAAGAGATCTTATGGAGTATGAAGATGATGTTGTAGGTAGTTTAATGAGTACAGATTTTGTTGCTTTTAATAATAATTTTACTGTTGATCAGACTATTAATTCACTTAGAAATACAAAACCAGAAGAAGATCAAATGTATTACATTTATGTTGTTAATAATAAAAATCAGCTTATAGGAACTATTTCTTTGAGAGATATCGTAGTTTCACAGCCTAACAGTACTCTAGAAAGTATAATGAATAAAAATTTCATTTATATGAAAGACATGGATGATATTAATGATTTAATAAAAAATATTTCTAAATATAATCTTGTAGCAATACCTGTAGTGGATGAAAAAATGGAGCTTATAGGAAATGTTGTTATTAATGATATTATTTATGAGTTATTAAAGAGTAAGAGGAGAATAGGTTAGGGGTGAAGTTATGAATGCAAAGAAAAAAAGTTGGTTTTCCAATTTTTTATTGTTTTTAAGTATATTGGGTCCAGGGATTATAACCGGCAGTGTAGATAATGATGCTGGAGGTATTACAACATATTCTCTTGCTGGAGCACAATATGGTTATAAACTTTTATGGACATTGGTTCCTGCATTTATTGCTTTACTTGTAGTTCAGGAAATGAATGCTAGAATGGGTATTGTAACAAAAAAAGGATTAGCAGATTTAATAAGAGAAAATTTTGGAGTAAAAATAACATTCTTTATCTTTATTGGACTTATAATTGCAGATATAGGAAATACAGCTACAGAATTTGCTGGAGTTGCTGGCAGCATGGATGTGTTTGGTATCAGCAAATATATTACTGTTCCAATAGCAGCAATTATAGTATGGATTTTGGTTGTTAAGGGAACGTATAAATCTGTGGAAAAAGTGTTCCTTATATTTAGTGTTTTCCTCCTTTCATATATAGTTTCTGCAATTTTGGCGAAACCTGACTGGAATGCAGTAGGAAGTTCTTTTATTAAACCTGATACAGAATTTAACTTACCTTATATAAGCATGGTAATAGGGCTTATTGGTACTACAATTGCACCATGGATGCAGTTTTATATGCAGTCTGCTGTAATTGAAAAAGGAATAAAAATAGATGAATATAAATTTGAAATTTGTGATGTAGTAGTAGGATGTATTGCTACAGTTGGAGTTGCTTTTTTTATCGTAGTAGCTTGTGCAGCAACACTTAATAAAAATGGAATTCAAATTAATGAAGCTAAGGATGCAGCTAAAGCAATACAACCTTTAGCTGGAGCTTTTGCTTCAGAGGTGTTTGCTTTTGGTCTTCTAGTTGCATCTATATTTTCTGCAACAATCCTTCCGCTGGCGACTGCATTTTATATATGTGAAGCCTTTGGATTTGAGGCAGGTGTAGATAAGAAAATGAACGAAGCACCGCAATTTTATATTTTATTTACTGGTATAATTTTGTTAGGTGTGGCTATTATATTAATTCCTGGAGCACCACTATTAAGAATTACCTTTGGTACTCAAGTTTTAAATGGAATCCTTCTTCCAGTTGTTCTTGTATGTATGATGCTTATGGTAAATAATAAAGAGATTATGGGAGTTCATACTAATAAAAAATGGCAGAATTTTATTGGATGGTTTACTATTATTATATTAGTTGCTTTAACATTTGTAATGACTGGGCAATCGTTAATACAAAGTATAATGAGTATTTTTACAAAATAAAAAAAGCTGTTACACTAATTTAAAATCAGTGTAACAGCTTTCATTATTAAATTATTTTAATCCTTCTAAATCAGGCTTTAAAATTTTAAACTCCCAGTTGTTTTTTAAAGTGCTAAGATAGTTTTTTATTTGATTTTCAAATATTTGAGCTTTTGAGTCTTCTACAACAGCAATGAGCGTTGAACCTGAACCGCTTATAAACTCTCCCAGTGAACCAAATGCTTCTGCCTTTAAAAATATGTCATCAATATTTTCTATGAAAACTTTTCTATAAGGCTGATGTATCTTGTCATCAAGACAGAGTCTTAATTTATCTAGCTCTTTATTCTGCATTGCAGAGATAAACATTGCAGCTCTAGAAATATTAAAAATACAGTCTGTTCTTGAATAGCTTAGCGGCAGTACTTTTCTAGTGCTTTCTGTGCTTACCTTAAAACCAGGTATCATTACGGCAAAGCTTATATTTGAAGGAATATTGACTTTGGAAAATGTAATGTTATCTCCGGATTTTATGGAAATTGTCATTCCCCCAACTATAGAGGGAACTACATTATCAGGATGTCCTTCAATTTCAGTTGCTATATTAATAAAATCCTCAGTTGATAGAATGTTTCCCATAAGATAATTTGCAGCAGCTATTCCGCCGGAAATGCATGTTGCACTGCTGCCAAGACCTCTAGATACAGGAACTTCACATTTAGAAAAATTAATTTTGAAACCTTTTGGTTTAAAATTATAAATATTAAAAACTTTAGTCATTGTACTGTAGATTAAATTTTCTTCCAAAGGAATAATTGATGGCTCATTATTTTGTAAAAATTCTATTTTATTATTTATTTCTTCAACTTCAAGTTCATTGTATAGTTTTAGTGCCATACCTAATGTATCAAATCCAGGTCCCATATTAGCTGTAGTTGCAGGAATTCTTACTTTAAACATAGAAATCTATCTCCAATCGTAATGTCTTAACTATATACATAACACACCAAAAATCTTACATCATGCTAGGCAGAATGTAAGAGATTTTATGCGTTAATGGGGTAATTAATTCAACTTATTTATTATATAATATTAATTTAAGCATATCAAGTAAAAAATATCTAAAACATGATATAAAATAAGGGTTGACAAAAATTAAAATTTGATTATAATATAATTAAGAATTAATAGTAAATTAATCAGAAATACATTGAAGAAGGAAAGTAACATAAAGGAATTACACAGAGAGAGAATCCATAGCTGAGAGGATTTTTATAAGAATTTTATGTGAAGTGCCCTTCGGAGTTATGAGCCGAACAAAAATAAAAATAATTATATTTTTATAGTAGGTTTCATCGGGTGCACCCGTTATAGTGATAAAGCATGTTAGTGCTTGAGTGGGTTGTGAAACTAATTAGAGTGGACCCGCGGAGTAATACTTCGTCTCTTATATGTATTAAGAGACGGAGTTTTTTTATTTTTACTAAATTTTATTTTATATCTTTATATTAATAAATTTAACTTTAAGGAGGAATTATAATGTTTGAAACATTAAAGTATGACATTGATAATGTAATTAAAAATGATCCAGCTGCACGTAATAGAATAGAGGTTCTGTTATTGTATCCTTGTATTAATGCAATAATTGCATATAGAATCGCACATTTTTTCTATACAAAGAAAAAGTTTTTCATAGCAAGACTAATTTCACAAATGGCAAGAAATCATACTGGCATAGAAATTCATCCAGGAGCTAAAATTGGAAAAGGTTTATTTATTGATCATGGTATGGGTGTTGTAATAGGAGAAACTGCTGAAGTTGGAGACAATGTTACTTTATTTCATGGAGCTACTCTTGGAGGAACAGGAAAGCACACAGGAAAAAGACACCCCACTGTAGGAAATAATGTTTTTATAGGCAGCGGAGCTAAAGTATTAGGACCTATTTTAATAGGTAATAATGTAAAAGTAGGTGCTAATGCAGTAGTTTTAGAAGATATACCTTCAGATTCAACAGCAGTTGGAATACCTGCAAGAATAATTAAGAGAAAAGAAGTAAAATCTATTATTGAAATTGAAGATTACAAAGGCAGAAGAAGAAGTATATATAATGAAATGGTAATATAGAAAATTATAATAAAAATAAAGGGATGAAATATATGAATTACGAAAAAGAAATAGTTAAGGTCTGTAGTAACTTAGGACTTGACATAATAGGCTTTACAGAGTGCAGAAAATTTCATGAACTTATAGAACTTTTTAATAACAGGAAGAAACAAGAAATTGAAAATGAGTTCGAAGAAAAAATAATTGAAAATAGGATTAATCCTAATATTTATATGAGAGAAGGGAAAACAATAATTTCTATTGCTTTCCCTTATATTTATGACTTAAATTATAAAGATGGTATTACTTTTTCAAAATATACACTTGGTAATGATTATCATATTGTAATAAAAGAGTATTTAGATAAAATATGTACTTTTATTAATAGTATAGGAGGTAAAGCAAAAAGTTTTGTTGATAATAATTATCTTCCTGAGAGGTATATTGCATATTTATGCGGGTTAGGCTTTATTGGCAGAAATAATATGTTGATAACTAAAAAATATGGTTCTTATGTTTTTTTAGGTGAGATAATAACTGATTTAAAAATAGTTAGCAGTTCAAATTGTAATTTAAATTATAATAATTTAATAGAAGATAGAGATTATCAATGCAACAGCTGTGAATGCTGCTTAAATTCATGCCCAACATCATCTATAAAAAAAGAAGATATGTGTAATCCAAATTATTGTTTATCCTATATTACTCAGAAAAAATATATTGAAGATGAATGGTTTGAAAAATTAAACGGCAGGCTGTTTGGCTGTGACAGCTGTCAAAAAGTATGTCCTCATAATAAAAATGTTTCAGTTTCAAATTTAATTGAGTTTAAGCCTTATGATTTCATGCAAAATATTAATATTAGCGAATTAATTAATATGGATAATAATGATTTTAAAGAAAAATATAAACTTACTGCCAGCGGCTGGAGGGGAAAAAATATTATTATAAGAAATGCATTAATTAATTATATGATTGAATCGAGAAATAAAAATATAATAAAAAATGTTAAATCACCATACATAGAGGATTATTACCATAGACTTTTAGAGAAATTATTATTATAATATATAATGTATTTTAATGTAAGACACATTGTATACTTTCCTTGTCACATTTAGTTCCACTTAATTTATAAATGATAGCGGAGATAAGCTTCTTTTAGAAATTTAGTGGAACCTTGTGACCGAGGATAGTATATACTTAAAAAATTTATTGTAATTTTATTAATGACATAGTTTATACGTTCATGAAAGGTGTGGTAATATTGATTAATGCTAAAATATCTAAAATTATAGAACTACTTCCAAAACCAGTTGTAAAGTATCTTGCAAGAAAAGTATTAGGACATTGTCTTGATAAAAATGCTGATATAACAGTTTATGGTAAGGAAAAACTTAAAGATATTAAGAGTCCTGTTATTTTTATTTGTAATCATTTAAGTAATACAGATGCTCTTGTACTTGAGAAAGTATTAAGAGATTTAGACCCAATTTTTGTAGCTGGAGTAAAGCTTGCAAAAAATGCTACTACAAATTTTGGAATATACATAATTAAAACAACACCAATTAAACCAAATACAGCAGATAAAGAAGGAATAGAAAAGATAATTAAAATATTAAGAAGTAATGGTAATGTTTTAATGTTTCCTGAAGGGACAAGGAGTAGGACTGTAAGTATGAATGAAGGCCAAAAGGGAATATTATTAATAGCTAAGATGGCAAAGGTTCCTATCGTTCCAATTGGTTTGTGGGGAACAGAAATACTTATGCCTGTTGATCCTGATGGAGATATGGCAAAGGAAAGCTTTCATCCAGCAGATGTATTTTTAAGTATTGGAGATCCTTTTCAGCTTCCTAAAAGAAATGAAGGAGAAGATAAACATGAGTATGAAACAAGAGCTCTAAATACTATGATGAAAAGCATAGCAGAACTTTTACCAGAAAAATATAGAGGTGTTTATAGTTAGATGACTGAAAAAACAAAAAAGATTATAGAACTGCTGCTTAGTGAATATCCAGATGCAAAATGTGAGCTTAATTACAAAACTCCATTTCAGCTTTTAGTTGCAACTATTCTTTCAGCACAAACAACTGATAAAAAAGTGAATGAGGTAACAGAAGAATTATTTAAAAATTATGGAAGTGTAGATGATTTTTTAAAATTATCCGAGGAAGAATTAGAAGATAAAATAAGAAAGATAGGACTATACAGAAATAAGGCAAAAAATTTGTTCCAAATGTGCAGGCAATTAAAAGATAATTTTAATAGTGAAGTTCCTAAAACTATGGAAGAAATTGTTACACTCAGCGGGGCTGGAAGGAAAACAGCAAATGTTGTATTAAGTAATGCTTATGATATACCTGCTTTTGCTGTAGATACCCATGTATTTAGAGTTTCAAATAGAATAGGAATTGCAGATTCAAAAGATGTTTTAGAAACTGAAAAACAGCTTCAAAAAGCTGTATTAAAGAAATATTGGATAAAAACACATCATTTGTTGATTTTTCATGGAAGAAGATGCTGTACAGCCCGAAGGCCAAACTGCCAAAATTGTGTTATAAAAGAATATTGTAAGTATTATAAAAATAGCAGCTGTTAAACTGCTATTTTTACTTTTCTCATCACATTTAGTTCCAATTAATTTGTGAATGACAGCAATGAGAAGCTTCTTTTAGAAATTTATTGTAACTTTGTATCTGAGGATAGTTTATCATTAGAAATTAAGTTATTAGAATCAATAAAGTTATTAACTTTTTTCATATATTCAATTTTATTTTTATCAAAGCTGTTACAGTGAACAGCATTATGAGAAATGTATAATTCTTTTGGAGCTTTTGTATTATTATACAAAGCTTCACAGATGCTTTTAGGGGTATCTGTATCTAAATCACCACATATAAACATAATAGGTGCAGTGTTATTTTTAGAATCACTTAATGTAGAAACATCATATATGGAGAAATTAGACTTAAAAGTTGTCCCATATTTGTTTGTGTAAAACAATGCTGTATTTAATAAACATTTTTTAATTAGTGGAATTTTATTAAGTACAGTCTTATTAATTCCATAGTATGAACTAGTTTCATATTTAAAATAATTACTTAGTGTATCATATGGAGAATCTATTATATAAAATTTTACTCTATGATTTTTTTCATTATATTCAGTCTGCATTAAAGCAGTATCAGCACCAAGTCCTATACCATGAATTCCGATTATTCCTTCATTTTTATTTTTATTCTCATATACCCAAGTTACTAAGTTATCAAGATCATCTTTCTCATAATACCCATATGAAACATCTTTTCCACCACTTTTTCCATGGTTTCTTGAATCTAGAATAACTACATTAAACCCCTTATCTAAGTACATATATGAATATTCCATGACGGACCAAACACTGCCGCCTAAGTCATGTACTAAAATAACTGTATTTTTAGTTGTATTAGGGTTTTTTATATATAAAAAATGAAGGTTATATCCATGGATAGAACGAATTGCATAATCAGTAACTGTATTTTGTATAGATAAATATTTTTTTTCATCAAAATTAGACTTATATTTATCATATAAGGATATAGTGTTATTTGTATTTGGGTTAAAAAAACTAGTAAAAACTTTTCCTCCAAGATAAAAACCAATAATATTAATAATAATTATTATTAGTATTAAAATATAAATAGTATTTTCTATTTTTTTTAACTTTTTATTTCTATTTGGAACCTTTGTTAAAGTAGGAAGTACATATTTTTTATTCATTGTTATCACCTTTTATAAATATATGTATTTATACTTTCTATGGGCACAATTAGTTCCACTTAATTTATAAATGACAGCGAAGATAAGCTTCTTTTAGAAATTTAGTGGAACTTTGTGATCATGAATAGCATAGTTAAAATGTATAAAAATAAATCCATTCATATTTTAACATTAATCTGTCTTTTTTGCACTAATTATATACAAAAGTTTATATACGATTTTTATTCAAAAGCCAAATAAATTATTACTAAATAAAAACAAACTTTTAGTAATATCTAGGTAATATAATTACAAAATAAAGATGCTCAACATAATTTTAATGTTGAGCATCTAAAATTTTATAATAAAAAACAGTATTTTTTAAATTATAATTGTTATTGATAAAGTATCTGTAGTGGTTGTATGCAATGAGTCTGTATACTGTGTTTTATAAAAAATATTATTCCAAGTATCCTTGTTAGAATATAATGTTGTCAGTTGATTACTTTCACAGAATAAATAAGTTAATGCAGTATTTTTAGTTACATCTAAATCTGATATATTATTTGTTGAACAATCTAAATAGGTTAATATTTTATTTAAACCTACATTTACATCTGTTAATTTATTAGAAGAACTATTTAAATAAATTAAATTTGCA
>JAUZPN010000076.1 GCA_030705885.1 Bacillota bacterium
ACCATTTTTAAGTTTTATTTTATCATTTAAATCTACTGACACACTATTTGAAGGTTTTATTTGATGTTTACCAATTATAACTCCATTTACATCATTAATAATACTAATTTTTTCAACATTGTTAGACTTAGATGAATTAAAGTTAAGATTAACTTTTCCACTGTACTGATATTGATTAGAACCACTGTTAGATTGTCCATCAAATCCCCCTGATATCTTTAGAAGATATTTGTCTTTCAAATCATCATATTCTTCAAGTGTTTCTATTTTATCAACTCCCTTATTATTTAAATCAACTTTTAATTGAAAATTATCAAAAATGTTTGCATTTACAGTACCAGTAAATGATTTTCCTTCATTTTTCAAAGTAACACTTTTATTATTTGCCTGTAAATTAGCAATTAATCCTTTTGAATATTCCTTAGGAGTTATAGATATTGTAACTGGTACAGTAAAGTTACTTGGATTTAATTCACCAAATGTTACATTATAATTATCTAAAATGCTCCCTTGCTTTTTAAGACTTGTTTCAACATTTGAAGAAATATTATTAATATCGTTTTTTAAACTATTATTTAAAATATCATTTTGATTAAATTTATAGTTTATGTTATTTTCTATGCTGTATAATTTATATAATGTAAACATATTTAACAGCAAAAGTACTGCTATTGCAAGATATAAATATATTTTTTTCATATAAAAACTCCTTTCTATTGTTTTATTTACTATTAAAAGTAAAATATAATTAAATTATACAATGTTTAGATTAAACTTACAAGAAGTTTAACATTATAAATAATTTAATTAATCAAAGTTATATAAGTTACAACCATGAGTTTTTTAGGTGCTCCCATTTTAAATATTGACATTTCCTTGGTACTTAAATTATTTTATTTTATCTAAAAATCATTTTAGTTATTATCAATATGTATTCCTTCTAATTCATCTGTATCAATATAGAAATCAACTTCTGCTGATTTTCCATCATCCATTGTTGCATTCATACAAGCAAGTGGTCTTATACCTATATACAATGAATCTTTTAATTTAACTTCTTGAATTTTGCTGTTTTTTAAATTAAAAATATTATTTGTTGTTAAAATTTCTTTAGTTTTGTTAATATAAAAATCTAGTTTACCCTCTTTTAGCACTATTTTTCTTTTTGAGTAGTAACCTCCATGTTCTGATTTTTTAAACCCAGTATAATCAACTCTACATATAGAAGCACATTCACCTGTTATAGAATCTAAAACACAACAATAGTATTTTTTACTTTTATCATTTTCTATTGGTATATACCATACCTTCTGTTTATCAAAAAAAAATATTTCATTATTTGATATGTTTACAGATTCATTAAATAAATTATAAACATCTTTTTTAAATATAATTGCAGCATCTTCCTTTTTAATGTTAACCTTATCTTTTACAGATTCATAAAGTTCATCCTGCTCTTTTATATCAATAGGTTTCCCTCCTGTAAGATAATCATTCTTTTCTACTTCTTCTATAGTTGGAGGCTTTGATAATGGATCAGTTGATGATTGCTGCTTTAGTCCTGCTTGATCTCCTTTAGGATTACTGCTATTTTTAGAAGATTTATTAGTAATAAATTTTTCTGATATGCTTTGTATAGATATATTTTCTGCTTTACCTATACCCTTTTTTTCAATAAATGAAATTCCTATTTTTAGCATAAGTGTGCTTAAAAGTATCAGAATACCTGTTACAACTATTAATTTTAAATGACCTTTATTATTAAACTTATTCATACAAATCACTCGCTTTCTGTATTTTTTACAATTATAAAATTAATATGTTACAGACTTATATGTAAGTTATTATGAAGTTGTAAAAGTTAAAGATACTGTTGTTCCTTTGTTTAATTCAGAGGTAATAAGTAATTCACCTTTATGCATGTCCATGATTTGTTTACATAAAGCAAGCCCTAATCCTGTTCCGCCCTCTGACTTACTTCTTGCTTTATCTGCTCTATAAAAAGGTTCGGTAATATGTGCAATATGTTCCTTCGATATTCCCTTTCCTTTATCAATAACTTGAATCATTGCTCCCTTATTTGAGGAAAATCCAATTATTTCTATTGACTGATTATCTTCTGAAGCTTTTATTGCATTATCCAATATGTTTATCAACAAGCTTTCAATTAACTGCTGTTCACCAATAATAAAACTCAAGCTGTTACTAATATTAATTGTTATGAATTTTTCCTCTGCATGAGAGGATATGGTTTTTAAAACTTTTTCAAATAATTCTTCTACATTAATTTCAGACTTGATAATTTTGGTTTGTCTTCTTATTGTTATATCAAGCAATCGATTTGACATATACTGCAGTCTTCTGCTTTCTTCCATTATGTATTTTGTTGCTTCATACTTATCTTCTTCAGAAATAGCAGCCTTTTGGATATATTCTGCATATCCATAAATTGAAGTTAGCGGTGTCCTTAGTTCATGTGATAAATTATCAATAAATTGCTGTTTCATTTTCATATCACTGTTTAATTGTTGTACAGTATTTCTAATCTTTTCAGACATTTCATTGAAATTCTCTCCAAGTACAGCAAATTCATCTCTTCCACTTATTTTAACTTTGCCTGTATAATTTCCATCCTTCATTTGATTTACAAAAACAATAAGCTTCTTTAATGGTTTTGATCGTCCATTTAACATTATAGCTAGTGATAAAGCTAAAATGATTGAAATAATAAAACTAAAATAAATAAAGGTTGCTTTTAATTTATTCCATACATTCATTATCATATCTAATCTATAACAATATATTAAATTATACCTGCTTACTGAATAGTCAATTGTGCTATAGATTATTATATATTCTGCACCATTTTGTGATTGTAAAGAAATATTTTGTCCATCATTTGTATTTTTTATATTGCTTTTTATTGAATTCATACTACATTGCAAATTTGAGAAAATAACTGAATTATTATTTTCTAATAAGAATGACATATTTTGATCTTTATAATAACTACTGTAATAATCTATAAGGTTTTTCATTGAGGAATCTGATAATTTATTGTTACTATCAAGCAATTCCATATCATTTTTCAGTGATTGTTTTATAAAATAATATTCACTTGAAGCCTTCTTTTTTTCACTATCTACCATTGACTGATAAGTTTTACTCATAATCAAACATATACTAATATTAAACACCATTAAGAATAGAATAAGTACATAGAAATATGTTTTTGTCCAAAATTTCATATACCTACACCTCCAAACGATATCCTAATTTATAAACAGTTTTAATTTTATCCTCTAATTTTAGCTTTTTGCGAAGTTTTTGAATATGAACATCTACAGTCCTTGTATCTCCATCATAATCAAAGCCCCAAGCTGTTTCCAAGAGCTTTTCTCTGGACATCGCTATATTGCGATTTGTTATCAAAACTTCTAAAAGATTATATTCCTGAGGTGTCATTTCTATTTCTTCATCTTCATAAAACACTTTTCTGCATTTAAAATCAACTTTAACAAAACCTAATGTAAATTCATCATTATTATTATTCCGCCTCAATATAATATTGACTCTTGCTAATAACTCTAAAATTTCAAAAGGCTTTACTAAATAATCTTCTGCACCTGAAGTGAGCCCATGCAGCTTATCTTCTAAAGAATCTTTTGCAGTTACAAAAATTACTGGTATATCCTTCTTATATTTTATTATTTCAAAACCAGAGTGCTTTGGAAGCATTATGTCTAATATCATTAAATCAAACTTTTCTTCATTAATAATATTTAATGCCTCTTCACCATCAAAAACAGATTTGCAATTATGTCCTATTAATTTTAAATTTCTTTTTATTAATTCATTTATGCTTTTATCATCTTCAACTATTAAAATTTTAGCCATATATTCCACCCCGCTTCATTATCATAATATTATCACAAATATGTTATGAAGTTGTAAATTAATATACTATAATTTTCTGGATCATATTTAATTTCACTTAATTAAAGTACAAAAAGGGCTGTCGCACTAAGTAAATTAGTGCAACAACCCCTTTTATTAATTGAAAAGAGCCATGCATAGCGATTTTAAAAATTGCTATTACAACAGTCCCACATTTTTGCCATGTTTTTATTCGCTATTTAAGAACATTATGACATATTGTGTATATAAATTATACTCATAATCTTGCTTCAATAATTATAGTAAGTCTAACTTTGAATCTTTTTCATTAATCATTCGAACAGGCTTGCAAGGAACACCATATGCAAGATAGTTGGCAGGAATATCTTTTGTTACTACACTACCTGCTCCAATAACAACATTATCACCAATATGAACCCCGCCGATAATTACAACATTTGCAGCAATCCAAACGTTGTTTCCAATAATAATTTCTTCAGCATATTCAGACATTGAAATGTGACCATCCGGATATTTCATAGATATCCTTTCTTCAGCAATAAGTGGATGATTGGTAGCCATTAAAGATACATTGGGGCCAAACATGACATTATTACCTATATAAATTCTTGCATCATCCATAACCATAAGATTAAAATTAGCAAAGAAGTTTTCACCAATAAAAGTATGACACCCGTAATTAAATTGTATCGGTCCTTGTAAATAGTATTTTTCCCCTATTTCTCCAATAAATTTTTTGATTATCGGTAAGCGGTTTTCATCATATTCATCAAGCGCATTAAACTTCTGGCAAAGACTATGTGCCTTATGCTTAATTTCTCGAAGTTCTTTTGTACGGGCATCAAATAGCCTACCCTCAAATATTTTTTCTTCTTCTACCATAGTTTACCTCCTAAAAATAATATATCTAATTCAAAAATAGTAACATTTCTTGCATTGTATATATTTACAATTATTAACTTATATTGTATTTAAAATATAAACATAATTCCAAGTCTATTAAGGGTTGATATAAGCTTCAAAGTTGATTTTAACGAGAAACTCACAAGTCACCACTAATACTTCTTCAAAATCAAAGCCCCAAACTGTTCCCAATATCTTTTCTCTAACATTTCTATATTGCACTTCATTATCATAATATTATCACAAATATGTTATGAATTTGTAAACTTATATACTATAATTTTCTATATCATATTTAACTCAAAGTATACTTTGTTCGGACACATTTAGTTCCACTTAATTTATAAATGATAGCGGAGAGAAGATTCTTTTAAAAATTTAGTGGAACTTTGTGACAGAACATAGTATACAAAAAGGCTCCAGCATAAACTGCTAGAGCCTTTTTGCAGAGGGTAATTAATATAAAATCATAGTATACTTACTGGACAACATTTGCTTCCAATCCTGCACTATAAATATCGCCTATAAGATTTAATCCACCATCATATCCAACATAGGTGTCATTAATAACCAATTTATCTTGAATTGGATAAGATACATATAGGAAATGTCCATTTAATTTTCCAGCCAAATATTTTTCCCATGTACTTCCAATAATTAATGGTGGTCCGCCAAAATCTAATTGTTCAATCTCATTGTGAACAGAATATCCATCCGTATTAAATTCAACTTCGGCAGTAACTCCATAGTTCAATTCATTTATAGACTTCTCTACTATCTTTCGATACTTTTGTGGTGTATCATCACATATATAAACTTTTGTTGGGAACATGCCCATATCATTTACTAAAAATCTAGTAACAGCACTCGAATATTGTGCATCTGAAACTACAACAAAACGTTTTGACATAATACGTAATTCAATAAATACTGGTGCAAAACGCTCAATGTAATAGTAATATTCTGACTCACGCTCTTTTATTACATTTTCAACTGCTTCTTTATCCAATTTAGCAAATTCACCAACAGTTCTTAAGAATTTAGAAGATTCATATGCTCCAATTGGTAAGTTTTGATAATGTAAAAGCGGTACACCAAACTGGTCTTCTAAAAGCTTAGCACTCTCAAAACCTACCCAAGGAGAAACAAGAATTGTAAATTCTGCTTCACCAAGTTTCTTAATATTTTCAATTCCTCTACCATGTCCAAATATAGTATTTGGAGTTAATCCTAATGATGCAACTAACCTTTCTAAAGCACGAAGATTACCTTCCCAAAAAGGATCTTGATATGGAGGACCAGATAAAATATTAACTAATCCCTTTTGCTTTTTTTCACTTGGTTTTACTAATTTATTGAAAATTGCACTCAATACCCAGTCATGACTTACATAGTTATTTCCTTTAAAGCCAGGTGTTTTAACCCCAATTACTGGTTTATCAGCATTTTCAAATTTAGAAATTACATCTTCAATATTATCGCCAATAATTTCAGATGTACAACCACTTAATACCACATAAAAATCACCATCCATAATTTTTAGTGTATTCTCTATTAAAAGTTCTAATCTATCATTTCCACCAAAAACAATTTCCTTTTCACTTACATTTGTACAAGGATATAATTGTGGTGAAATATAACCTGAATTACCAAATGAATCATCTAATTTACCTGCACAGCCTGTACCTGAATGTAGTATAGGAATTGCACGATCAATTGCATGTACTGTCTGCAATGCAGATAATGCGCATTTATAACGCTGCTGTCCTAGTGTTTGTGCCATTTTTATACCTCCTTGATATATGCTGCTGTATGTTTTTGTTTAAACCACCAATCTGTATAAGGCAGTTTTGTATGAGCAGACAGATTTGCTTCAAAGCTTCTATTAGTAATTGCATCATCAATCATTCTTGCTAATGCTAGAGTTCCTTTATATCCAAAAGCTAAATACTCATCACCAACATAAACTGCTGGTATATTCTGCTTAATTGCCCAAACAGTAAAACCTGGATGTCTTGAGAAAAATATATCTGGTTTATTCTCATTTATAATATTAAGTACTTCAAAATTCTGATTATCACTAATATTTGTACCAAAATTATTTGGTGAATTTTTACCTAAAAACTCAATTGCTGGCGGAATATTATCACCATCCTGTTTTGGATCCAAATGTCCCGATGACAGCCAGAGAATTTCTATTCCAAGTTCTTGAAGAACTCTTGCCATTTCATAAGAATAACCAGCTCCCATTGCAAGAACAGCTTTTAATCCTGTTGTTTTTTTCTTGATTTCATTAATTTTATCAATATATTTTTCTCTTTCTTGATCAATTATAATCTGTGCTTCTTTCTCCTTATCTAATATTTTAGCAATACCCTTAAACCAAGTCTCAAACCCTTGCATGCCCATAGGGTTAATTGTCTTCAAGAATGGAACACCATACTTTTGTTCCAATGCATGACCTAAATATGTTCCTAATGTACTGCATATGGCAACAGTTGCACGAGCTTCAGAAAGATGTTCAATCTCTTCTATAGTACTGTTAAGATACAAAAACTGAATTCCCACACCAAGTTTTTCAAAAATTTCTGTAAGATATTTTCTTTCACTTTCAAAAAAGTTTATAAAATTAACAACATCGCGTTTCTCTTTTGGCTCTTTTACTAAAGATTTTATTATTGCATGATCTATAGCATCTACACCAGAAAACCAAACACGTGACTTAAACCCTTCACAATTGACATTAGCAATTGGAATATCATACTCATCTTTTAATTCATTTACCAAGCTGTCGATATCTTCACCAATTACAGCACTTGCACATGAATTAACAATAAATAATGCTTTTGGCTTATGAGTTTCAATAACTTTCTTTGCTAATGCTTTCAAGCTGTTTATTGCTCCGAAAATTGTATCATTTTCATTCATATCATCACCATAAACAACTGATTCATAAGTTTTGTTGATTCTTAGTGCTGCCTGACGTCCTATTACATTAGAACCGCTTCCGACATTGGAGCAGCCAGCTGGCCCATGTAAAATAACTGCTGCATCACGAATTGAGCAAAGCATACTTGCTGCACAGCTGTTCTGACATAAACCAGCTTGTGTAAATCCTCTTTCTTGATTCTTTATATTACCGCAGGATACACATTCATAAATTTCTTTTAAATCGCCGCTCCAGCCTGTTATAGAACCTAGTCGTTTTTCCCTAATAGCTGCATCTGCTAAATTCAAATTAATAGCCATAATTATATCCCTCCTAAAACATATACAATGCAACCTTAAACATATCTATATATAAAAATAGAGTCCAGAAATTTTTGAACCCATCTGAAACCGCTAATTGTCGTTTAATAAGTATTGCATAGTATTTATATATGACTAATATAATATTGAATTCTTACTTTGTCAATAGGTTAATAGTGTTTTTTATTAAAAAGGAGAACCAAATCCATTATATGAATTTGGTTCTCCTGTATTATTTTTAATTAGATTTATGTTTTTTTAAATCCTTTTTTACATTCTTAACCATATCAACTAAGTCCATATATGCTTGCTGCGTTCCTTTTGTTACAATAGGTCTTCCAAAGCTTACCCAGTGTAATCTTCTTGAAGTAAAACCACCTATATTCATAAGTAAATTAACAGCTGGCTTAGTATCCACAATTATAAGTTCATTAGTATTCCCATGTAAAATATTATACATATCTGTAACAACACTAATAACTAAGTTTGGTTTACGCTGCCTAGATAAAGTGTAGATTTGTGCATTAAACTCATCTTTTCCTATATACACCAAATGCCCAACCTGTTCTTTCTCGATTTTATCAAACGTAGGTAGACTAAGTATTTCCTGTTTACTTGGTATTCTATTCATTAGTAATTTATTAATATGTATATTGGCTGCTACTGCTGTAGAATGTGCACCTCCAACATCATGATATATAACAATCATATTATTTCACCCACCGTTTAAAAATTATTATTATAATTTATCCTATTATAATTATATTATTCATAACTATCACTTATATACTGTCCTCTGTATCCTCTGTTACATAGTTCCACAAAATTTCTAAAAAAAGATTACCTCCAATATCATTTATGAATAAGTTGAACTAAATATCATCAAGGAAAGTATAAATAGCTACTATTGTTGCTGCTTTATGATTTTGTAACATTTTATTCTAAACTGAATAGAATAAATTAATGATTATTTTTTATGTGGGGGTTATTATTAAATGCCAGAAACTCTTTGTCAACAATTTGCTCAAATACTTAATAGTTCAATAATGGATTCTAAAAAAGGTTCATGTACAGTTATACATCCAAGGGATAATTTAAAAATAAATATTTCAGGCAGGCCAAGTACTTCTGGACTAACTCTAGCTGCTATGTTTTCTTATGAATCCATGGATGAACAAGGCAGGACATTAAACTTAGGAGAAACTGTTATTCTTCCTAAAGAAATATATCAGTTTTCCGCATCACTCGAAAGTCAAGGTATAACTGTAACTGCCTTGCATAATCACTGGTTATTTGATAACCCAAGAATTATGTACATTCATTTTGAATCAATAGAGCCACCTTTACATTTTGCAATGAAAGTTGCTAATGCATTTAAAACGTTAACTTAATGATAAAATCACGCTGAAAAGGAGCTGTTGCAATAGCGATTTTTAAAATCGCTATTTATGGCTCTTTTTAATTAATAAAAGGACAATTTTGATGTCAAAATTGTCCTTTTATTAATATTTGTTTTTGCATATAAATATTTTACACCTTTTACCAGACTTTTTCAGCGTGGGAATCGTTTTTTTTTGAAAAAAAATGCTGTTGCACTAATTTACTTAGTGCAACAGCCCCTTTAGTTTATAGCGGAGAGAAAGGGATTTGAACCCTTGGTGGAAGCATAACGCCCACGCCTGATTTCGAGTCAGGTACCATAGACCACTCGGACATCTCTCCTTATTTTATAAAAGTATACTAGCATAAAATGGAGATTCAATCAAGTGAAATTTATGGCATATGGTAATCTGTCATCCTGACAACATCTAAATTAATGTTAACCGTCCCCTACTTCACTATAAATGCTGTTGGAATATATCTTGGGCCTGCGGAGCTGCATGGATGGTTTATGGTTTTGTTTTCGTATATGAGCTGGGTTGATGAACCTCCATCAAGGTTTGCAGCGTTATAGACATCATTTTTCAGCAGGATATCTTGTACTTCTGCTAATGTAGCTCCAACACTGCCAAGCTGCCTGCCATCTATTACAAGAAATACTACTGTTCCATCTTTTTTCTGACCAATAGCAGTTCTTGGTGCTAGTCCCCATCCTACATTACCTGACTCAATTTGAGGTTCACCATTAACTATAATAAATGGATCAAAAGAAACAGCATCTCTAATTTTTCTTTCTTTCATTTCTTCTATTGTAAATTCTCCTAATACAAAGGCTGAATTTTCATCAAAGCCTATTGTAAGATATTTTTCACCCTCTTTACCACATAGAATATTTCCATTTTCCATTACTACTCCTGTGGCAGTTCCTCCATTGCCCATACCATCTGTATCCACAAAACCTCCAGCATTTATCGCTGCTGTAGCATCATATTTTTTAACTATATCTTCAAGCTTCATACCATAAGTTCCAAGCTTGTCCGTAGTTCCAATCTTAACCCTTGCTGGATTTGAAATAAGTAAAAGATAGCCTTTGTATTTACCATTACTTATATCTACAAGATTTATAGTACCTGGATCAGAAGCTTTAGCTGCATAATTATTACTAGATTTATTTTGATTATCTGAATCGTTTTGATCAGAATCAGTATTAGTAAAATTTGAAACTGCTATAGCTGAAGTATCTGAATATTTACCTGCACTTACAATTTTATTTTTTTCCATTATTCTATCTATCTCTTTTTCACTCAAAAACATCTTTACTAAATATTGATGTTTTAATGTAGTCATTGCAGTAGTTACTAACATTTCTTTAGTATTTTCAAAAGGTCCATAAAAAACCATTGCTGCATCATAAGTAATAAAAACAAATGCTTGTACTATAATAAATATCATTACATTTCTTAAGAACTTAAAGAACTTCTTAATGATCGCCACCCCCTGCTTATATTTTTTATAAAGGTTAATATTTCATAAATTACTTAGCTGCACTTAATTTATAAATAACAGTAAATAGATTTTTCTTCCTAGAAACATAGTAAAATTTTGTATTATAACATAATTTAGTTTATTTTATTATAACATAAATTTAAAATTTATTATATAATGTAATATATACTTTTTTCATCATCACACTTAGTTCAATTTAATTAAAGTATAAAGTTCAGATATCAAAGTTCAAATATAGATGATTTATTGACAATAGGGAAAAAATCATTATTAATTTTAAATTTGAGGAGACTGCTAAAAATGATACAATATTATAATAGAAAAACTAAACAATATGAAATTGAAAATGTTGCAGGTGGAAAGCTTTTAGACTGGATATATTGCTCCCCTGTTGGTGTTGGAACTTTAGAACTTTTAGTAAAGAAAAAACTTTTTTCAAAAATTTATGGACATTTTTGTGATAAGAAAAGCAGCAGGAAAAAAATACAAAAATTTATTGATGATTTTAATATAGATACTAATGAATTTGAAGTTCTTGCAGACAATTATAATAGCTTTAATGAATTTTTTTACAGAAAATTAAAATCAGCAGCCAGACCTATTAGTATGGATAAAAATTTACTAATTTCTCCTGGAGATGGGAGACTTTCAGCTTATGAAAAAATAGATATTAATCAGTTACTTCAAATAAAGGGTTTTACATATAATTTAAACGAACTTATTGAAGATAAGCTTATTAGTGAAAAGTATAATGGCGGGACCTGTCTTGTATTAAGGCTCTGCCCTACAGATTATCATAGGTTTCATTTTGTGGATAATGGATATTGTGATGAAACTAAAAAAATTAATGGTTATTATTATTCTGTTAATCCAATTTCCCTTAATAAAATACATAAAGTCTTTTGCCAAAATAAAAGAGAATGGTGCATTTTTCATTCAGAAAATTTGGGGGATATAATACATATTGAAGTTGGTGCAACTTGTGTTGGCACAATTATACAAACATATTCACCAAATGAAAAAATTAAAAAAGGTACTGAAAAAGGTTACTTCAAATTTGGAGGCTCTACTACTATCTTATTTTTTGAGCCTAATAAAGTTAAAATAGATGAGGAAATTTTAGAACAAACTTCTCTTGGATTTGAAACAAAAGTGCTTATGGGTGAAACCATTGGAATACAATCAGTTTTTGAAAATTAGTCTTAAAAAAATATTTTTGTTTGTTGTAATATATCCAAATTTATATTGATTTATTCACAAATTCGTTCTATAATAAATATAATAAATCAAAATCATTAACGTTTTATTATATTTTTTAACGGTTTGTAATTTTAATTAATATAGTTTATAAATATTTTACAAAAAAATAAAATATTTATAACATTACTTGCTTATAATATAGTAGAGGTGATTTTGTTGAGTGTACAAATATTTCACAACCTTGACTTTAACATTTATAAAGCTGGTAACGGATATATCGTTCACAACAAAAATAAGGATTTTGAAAAAGGTCATACCCATGTTCAAAAATATGGAACTTGCATGGTTATGATAAAATTGGTAGAAAAGAAGCAAATACCTAGAAGCCGAAGTAAATATTTTATTGAAAGCCTCATACGGTTAAGTAATGACAGCAAATATACGAAAAAAATAAAAGAATGCATATAGCAATTAGAAGAATGATGCAAAATTAATATATTTCTCATTAATTTTGCATCAATTCTTTTTATAGTTAAAATATAATTTTTTTGTTAAATATTTTTATTATAGTTAATATAAATTTCTTTTTTATATATTCTTTTTTATATATTCTTATTCAAATACTAAGTAGTTTTTTCTAACTCATCTAAGCTTTTTATTTCGTATCCCTGCTTTTCCCATTCTGTTATTAATCTATCCATTATTCTAGCATTTGTTTTTGAAACTGCATGCAATAGGAAAATAGCTCCATTATGAGTTTTTTTCAATATCTTATTAAATGCTTCCTGTTCTGAAGGCTGCTTATTCGGTTCCCAATCATAATAAGCAAAACTCCAAAATACTGTTTTGTATCCCATTTCTTTTGTGTAATACAAAGATAATTCACTATATTTACCCATTGGCGGTCTAAAGTACTTAGGCATTGGTTTTCCAATAACTTCTTCATATGATTTTTCTAAATCTGTAATCTCTTTATTAAATTTCTCTTGGTTTTTTATTCTTGGCATAGATGGATGTGATGCTGTATGATTACAAACTAAGTGTCCTTCATCAACCATCCTTTTAATTAATTCTGGATTTGTCTTAACATAATGCTTTGTTACAAAAAATGCTGCTTTTGCATTATGCTTTTTTAATGCATCTAATATAGGTGCAGTATATCCATTTTCGTATCCTTCATCAAAGGTTAAGTATATGTATTTTTTTGAAGTGTCTCCAATATAACTGCAATTATATTTTGGTATCCATGGTGTCGCTTCATTTTTAATTTCCATAGGTGATGAATCACCGCGATTTACTGTATACCATTCATATTCTTTGGTACTCATACCATTAACATTTTCATTAAAAATTTCTTTAAATAAGTTCAGCTTTGGTTTATTAAAATTAATCACACTTTTATTTGTATAACCAAATACCTTTAATGATAATGAATAGATTAATATAAGAAATAATGATAGAACCTTTGCAAGTTTTTTCCCCATACATTAACCTTCTTTCAGAAATTTATTGTAAATTCATAACCAAACATAATTTAATAAGTTATATCTAGTATACTCAATTTACTTTTTTTAATTTACTAATTTATTATATAAATCTGTCCTGAATTTCCTTGAGCAACCACGAAACTATTCAATAATTTATCAGCAATTCATAAAACTTAAATTTTTCACATTAAAAAAAGATGAAATTTTAATTTCATCTCTTCTGCTTTGAAGTATTATACTTTCCTATAATATTTATAATAAACCATAACTTCAACTTCTTCTCCACTTTCATCAATATAGCTTAAAATTACACCATCTAAGCTCATAAGATCAGAACACATTAATCCTTCAATACTATGATGAAAAATAAGTTTTTCATTACAAACAATACTTAAATGATCATTTTTCACATCTATTATTCCATTTTTCCCAAGTATTGTTTCGATATATGTTTCAGAATCTCTTTTAGAAACATATCTAATTTCTTTACCATGAAGTTTTCTTGCAGAGTTCTCCATCTGTACTTTTTCACTAATTCTTTTTTTAAAAAACATTTTTATATGCTCCCCTTTGGCTATTCAAATGATACTTCTTTTATAACATTTCCATTAAAATCTTTAACTTTTAAAGTATTATCTTCTAATATTCCATAAGAATTAGGATAATTATTAAATGGTAATGAAATAGAACCAGGATTAACTACATATATGTCATTTTGTTTTTCTGCAATAGGAACATGAATATGTCCAAAAAAGAATACATCACCTTTGCTTAATGGCGGCAGATTATCTGGATTATAAATATGTCCATGAGTTAAAAATAGTCTTCTTCCATTATGTAGTATTATTGAAAAATCACTCATAATTGGATATTTTAAAAGCATTTGATCCACTTCGCTATCACAATTTCCTCTTATTGCTATTATTTTATCTTTATACTGATTTAAAAGATTTGCAGTTTCCTGAGGATTATATTCCTTAGGCAGTGGGTTTCTTGGTCCATGGTTTAATTCGTCACCAAGAATCACCAAATAATCTGCACCTTCTTCTTTAAATTTGTTA
>JAUZPN010000077.1 GCA_030705885.1 Bacillota bacterium
AAATAAAGTTATTAGTTTTATCTTTAGAATATTATTAGAATCATTTAGGTTAATTCATCCAATAATCTGGCTGTTTATATTCTTTTTCGGAATGTCTTATATTTTTAAAATACAAACTAATAATATTATTGTATCAATTATAGTGTTCACATTATGGGGCTCATTTGAAATAGGTGATTTAGTTAGAGGCTTTATAAAAAGCTTACCCAAAAGTCAGTATGAATCAAGTGCTGCTTTAGGACTTTCAAGAACTCAGATGTATGTGTATGTACTTCTGCCCCAAATAATAATAAGAATTATACCATCTATAGTAAATTTGGCAACACGTTTAATAAAAACTACTACATTAGTTTTTTTAATTGGTGTTCCAGAAATATTAAAAGTTTCTCAAAGTATTATACAAGTTGTATATTACAATAATCCAAATAGTTATATATCTTTCACTATGTATCTTTTTCTTCTAATTTTATATTTTATTATTTGTTATCCGTTATCATTATTATCAAAATATTTAGAAAAAAAGGTTATAGCATTTTAAAAATTACATTGAAGGGAGGAGAAAGATATGCTGTTAAGAGTAAAAAACTTAAAAAAATCTTTTAATGGTAATACAGTACTTAATGACATTAGTTATGATGTTCAAAAAGGTGAGGTTATTGCTGTATTAGGTAAATCAGGCTGTGGAAAATCAACGCTTTTAAGGTGCATTAATGGATTAGAGCAAATTGAAAGCGGTGAAATATATTTAGATGAAACATTAATTACAAAACATAATGCTAATTATAAACATTGGAGTGAAGTAAGGAAAAAAATAGGAATGGTATTTCAAAGTTATGACCTTTTTCCACATATGAATGTATTAAATAATATCATTTTAGGACCTGTTAAGGTAGAAAAAAGAAACAAAGAAGAAGCTATAAAGGAAGCTTTAAAGCTTTTAGAAAGAGTAGGTTTATCAGAAAAAAAACTAGCTTATCCTAGAGAACTGTCTGGAGGGCAGAAACAAAGAGTAGCTATTTGCAGAGCATTATGTATGAATCCTGAAATACTGTTATTTGATGAGGTTACTGCTGCACTAGATCCAGAAATGGTAAGAGAGGTTTTAGATGTAATAAAAGGATTAAAAGAACAAGGGTTTACTATGATTGTTGTTACACATGAAATGTCATTTGCAGAAAAGGTTGCTGACAAAATAATATTTATGGAAAAAGGAAAAATTGTTGAAACAAATACACCAGATAAGTTTTTTAATTGTCCAAGTACTGTTGAAGCAAGAAGGTTTTTAAATTTATCTGATGATTATATATTGTAATAAAATATTTTAAATATTTTATATAAAATCTATTAATAGGGAGACGATAAAAATGAAAAAAATATTAATAGCAATTACTGCTGTATTATTGGTATCACTTACAGGCTGCGGTTCAAATTCAGGAAGTTCTTCAAGTTCAGGCAGCAGCAATACAACAAGTGCTGCATCTGGTTCATTAGCTGCAATTAAAAAGGCAGGTACAATAAAAATAGGAATTTTCTCTGATGATGCACCTTTCTGCTATCAAGATGCTGATGGAAGTTTTAAAGGGTATGATGTAGAGCTCGGCAAAAGAATAGCAAAAGAATTGCTTGGTGATGAAAAGAAAATTACATGGGTAACTATGAATCCTGGTGACAGAACAACATATCTTCAAACAGATAAAGTTGATTTAATGCTTGCAGATTTTACAGTTACAGATGAAAGAGCTAAAAGTGTAGATTTTACATTACCATATGAAAAAGTTTCAATAGGTGTGGTATCTAGTGAAAAAGCACCTATTACTTCTGTAGATGCTTTAAAAGGAAAGACATTAGCTGTTAATACAGGGACTACTGCAGATTCATATTTTACAAAAAATGCACCAGATGTAAAATTAACAAAAATAGATGCAATTACTGATGGTTATCAAGCTTTAATTTCTGGCAGAGCAGTTGCTTTTGCACAAGATAATACTTTGCTTCTTTCATGGGCTAAAAAGAACCCAGGTTATGTAGTTGGTATTAAAGAATTAGGTAACAAAGATTATATAGCTGGTGCTGTTAAAAAGGGAAACAAAGAGTTATTAGATTATGTAAATGGATTAATTAAAGGTAAATTAAATGATGAAAAATTCTTCCATACAGATTTTGATAATACATTAAAATCAAATTTTCCATCAGATTTTACTGCAGATCAAATTGTAGTTGAAGGCGGAAAAACAGAATAAATAATAAAAAGTTTATTGTTTAGTATATATGATAATATAAAATTGGTGAATGCTATAATTTCCTCAGTCACATTTAGTT
Source organism: Bacillota bacterium (assembly GCA_030705885.1). GTDB lineage: Bacteria > Bacillota > Clostridia > Clostridiales > Clostridiaceae > JAUZPN01. The sequence goes on from JAUZPN010000077.1 coordinate 2,320, forward strand.
CCAATTAATTTTTAAATGATAGCGGAGTGAAGCTTCTTTTAGAAATTTAGTGAAACTTTGTGACTGAGGATATTCTATATTATTAAAAGAATGTTTTTTAGAGTTTAGCTAAGGAGGAAATATAATGAGTGAAAGAAAATATGGAAATGAATTTGGCTTTTTAACACAAGCTGTGCATGCTGGAAATGATGTTGATAAGGATACAGGTGCTATTAAACGGCCTATCACTATGGCAAACAGTTATGAGCTGCCTTACGATCCAGCTGAACTTAATTGGAGCAGTGCAGGAAAAGCGTTATACACACGTAATGGTGGTTCTAATCAGCAGTATTTACAGGAAAAGCTTTCTATTCTTGAAGGAGGCGAGGATTGTGTAGCACTTGCTTCAGGAGTTGCAGCTTTATCAGCAGTATTTTTTACTTTATTAAAAAGTGGCGATCATGTAATTTTTTCAAATATAACATATATTGCAGTTTATCGTTTATTAAATGAACTTTTGCCAAGTAAATATGGTATTGAAACAACGATTGTTGATACAGCAGATTTAGATGCAGTTAAAGCTGCTGTAAGACCTAACACAAGACTGATTCATATTGAAACTCCTGGCAATCCAACATTGAAGATAAGTGATATTGAAGAAATTGCAAAAATAGCTCATGATGCTGGAGCATTGCTTTCAGTTGATAACACATTTGCTTCACCATATAATCAGCGTCCTCTTGAACTTGGAGCAGACCTTAGCATAGAAAGTTTAACTAAATATATTAATGGCCATGGAGATGCTATGGGAGGTGCTGTTATAGGATCAAAGGCTATAATTGATAAAATAAAATCTGAAGCTATGATTAACAATGGCGGAGTACTTAGTCCATTTAATGCATGGCTGATTATGAGAGGTGCTGTAACACTTCCTCTTCGTATGAAGCAGCATAATGATAATGCACTTAAAGTAGCTCAATTTTTAGAAAGTCTTGATGCTATAAGGTTTGTTTCATATCCTGGACTTGAAAGCCATCCAGGACACAGTATTGCTAAAAAGCAGATGAAAAATGGATATTCAGGAGTATTAGCTTTTGGACTTAAGGCTGACCATGATACGCATAACCGGTTTGTGGGCTATCTCGAGGTAATAACATCTGCTGTATCATTAGGACATGATGAAAGCCTTATTGTATTCTTAGGTGAAGATGATGAACGTCAATATTTATATCCAAAAGAGTTTCATGGAGGTTTTTTTCGCTTAAGTATTGGAATTGAAGATAGTGAGGATATAATTTATGACATTCAGCAATCACTCGAAAAAGTTGGATTATTAAAAAAGAGATAGGTGTTTTAATAATTTAATAAATATATTGTTAAAGTGAAAAAAGATATGTGAATGAGATTCTTTAGAATTACATTCTCCATATCTTTTTATTAAATTATAAGTTTTATTCTATTTTAAATTTACTAATTTCAGCACCTAATTCATCTGATAATTTATTTAATTCTTTACAAGCTTGTTCAATCATTTCAGTTGAAGATAATTGTTCTTCACTTGAAGCTGATATTTCTTCAGTGCTTGCTGCAAATTGCTCTGCAGTAGAAGATATATTTTGAGTTTGCTGAAATATATCCTTTGATTTTTTGTCAATTACTGTCATTGACGATGCTGTTTGCTTAAAACCATTTACAATATCATCATAAGAAGTTTGTATTTTACCAAATGCATCTTGGGTTATCTGCAGTGCTTCTTTTTGTTCACCAACAATAAATCCAGCCTTTTTTATACTTGATACAGCTAAACTTGTTTTTTCATTAGTATTGTTAATGATATCTGTTATTTTTTGCGTTGCACTTGAAGATTCTTCAGATAACTTTCTAATTTCTTCAGCAACTACTGCAAAGCCTTTACCAGCTTCACCAGCTCTTGCTGCTTCTATAGCTGCATTAAGTGCAAGTAAATTTGTCTGATCTGAAATGGAAGTTATGACATTAACTATATCTGCTACCTGTTCAATCATTTCACTAAGTTCATTAATAGATTTATTAGCTTCTGAAGATATAGATATATTTTCATCCATCTTTCTAGCTTGTACATCAACTGCATTCTTACCATCAGTTATAAAATCAAGAGATTTAACAGCACTTTCTGCTCCTTTTGATGTTTCTGTTGTGATATTATCTATTAGATTAACTACTTCAGACATTGTTTCGTTCATCTGATTTACTGTTTGAGCCTGACTACTGTTTCCGTCAGCCAATTCAGTAATTGTTTCTGTTACTTGAGTAATTGTTTTTGTATTTTCTTCAGTAATTTTTGTAAGTTCACTGGAATGAGCAGAAATAGTTGAGGAAACATCCGAAAGCCTTATCATCATTTCTCTTAAAGATTTTCTAGTATCCCAAAGAGCTTTTGCCATATCCCCAGATTCATCTTTATAATTTAATATTTTTTCAAATGAACTATCATCAACCAAATCTAAGTCAGCAGTTTTTTTAGTAAGTTCAGTTACTTTTATTATTGGCTTTGATATTAGTTTGCCTAATATGTAAGAGATTATTATTCCAAGTGCAAGAGAAATAACGAGTCCAATAAGAACAGTTGTTGGGATTCCTATCAATGCTCCTGTTTTTGGTGCAGCACCAGCAGGAGAAGAATTTCCAGAATGATTGTTGTTAAAAAGTGATGCAACTACATTTGCTGCTGCAACAATTAGTGAGTTTATTACTGATAAAATAACAATTTTAGTAGAGATTTTGTTAATACGTATCTTTTTCATAAATATTCCTCCTGTAATTTAATAAACTACATTTATTATTTGAAATTTAATAATATTCATTATATCATTAAATAAATGAATATTCTAGACGTAAATTAAGTATTTTTAGTTATTATGAGTAAAATAGTATTGAAAAAAATATAAATAATAAATATACTTTAATTATACTTTCCTCATCACATTTAGTTTTAATTAATTTGTGAATGATAGTAAGTACACTAGACATATTAAGGAGAAAGTTTATTATGGAAGAAAAAGGACATGTTCATACACACAAGCTATCTGATGGAACAGAATATTCCCATAGCCATAACGAAGAGCATGAGCATAAACATAGTCATGAAAGTACTAAAGCAGTATTAAACCGCTTATCTCGTGCAAGTGGTCACCTTGAATCTGTAAAACGTATGATAGAGGATGGAAAAGACTGCAGTGAGGTATTGATTCAGTTATCAGCTGTCATAGCAGCTCTTAATAATACGGGTAAGGTAATTTTAAAGGATCATATTGAACATTGTATTGTAGATGCAGTAGAATCAGGCGATGAAACAGCAATTGAAAACCTGAATAAAGCTATTGACAGGTTTATTAAATAGACTTTATGATAAAACCTAAAAATAATAAGGAGAAATGATTATATGCCTGAATGGTTATTAAAAGAAGAAAATTATAACTCTAAATCAGATAAGGATACTTTTATTTCTAAAAGTATCCTAACTTTGTTAGGTGTACTTTCAAGGATAAGAACTCAAAGTAATTATAAAGAAAGCAGATTTAAAATAAATTCATCTTTGAAGGTTACATTTACATTTATACTTATATTGCTAATTTCAATTACAAAGAGTTTTATGTTTACAATTGTTATAAATGTATATCTGCTTGCAATTTTGAGCATGATGACTGGTGAAGAAATTATTAAAATTCTAAAAATAAGTCTAATAATGTCTGCCTTTACGTTTGTTATACTTATTCCAGCAACTTTTTGGGGGAATGGATTTAGCAGTGTTATGATCACATCTAAGGTATTTGCAACAGTTACAGCTGTAAATATGTTTTCTCATTCTACAAGATGGAATTCTATAACCAGTGCACTAAAAAGACTTTTTATTCCTGATATTTTTATTTTTGTTATGGACATAACCATAAAATATATATTTATGTTAGGTGAATTTTCATTAAACATGTTATATTCTTTAAAACTTCGTTCAGTAGGCAAAAATAAAAGAAAATACACATCACTTTCAGGAATTGCTGGAACAATGTTTATAAAGTCTAAGGAAATGGCTGAGGATATGTATTCTGCTATGGAATGCAGAGGTTTTACAGGAGAATATCATATTGTTAATAATAAATTTAAATTCACTTTTTTAGATTTTTTATATATAATAATTAACATTGGAATAATATTTATTTTCATATACATAGAAAGGGCTTAAAATGATTGATATAAAAGATGTATCTTATTCTTATTCAGGTAATAATGCTTTAAAAAATATAAATCTGCATATTAAAAAGGGTGAAGCTGTTGCACTTTTAGGAGCTAATGGCAGTGGTAAATCAACATTATTGAAATTAATTAATGGTATTATTTTACCAGACAGCGGCATATATAAATTTAATGATGAAGAAATAACTCATAAAAAGCTTCAAGACATAAAATTCTCTAAGCTCTTTCACCAAAAAATAGGTTTTGTATTTCAAAATTCGGATACTCAGTTGTTTTGTGCAGATGTTTATGATGAGATTGCATTTGGGCCAAGACAGATGGGTCTAGACGAGATTGAGGTAGATAAAAGAGTCAATGATTGTTTAACTTTGTTAAGTATTAGTAATTTCAAGAATAGACAGCCATATCATTTAAGTGGGGGAGAAAAAAGAAAAGTTGCTATTGCATGTGTTTTATCTTTAAATCCAGAAGTTCTTGTTCTTGATGAACCTATGAATGGCCTTGATCCAAGAACTCAGAGATGGCTTGTAGATTTTTTGGTTAAATTAAATAAAGCAGGAAAAACACTAATAATTTCAACACATAATTTAGATTTAGTACATGAGATAGCACAAAGAGCTGTGTTATTTGGAGAGAATCATTGCATTGTGTCAGATTTGCCGACAGATAAGCTTCTGACAGATATTGAGCTTTTGAAAAAAGTAAATTTAGTTTAGATGTAATATACTATTCTCATTCACAAATTAATTGGAGCTAAATGTGACGAGAAAAGTATAATTATGAAAATTTATGTTAATAAAAGAGAATTCATGATATAATTAATATGATAATTTTATAGGGGGGATGTAAAAAGATGGTTCAGTCTGAAAATGAAAATAAGAACTCTTCATATTACCATTATAATGAGTATAAAAATAAGAAAGTAAATTTAGTTTTAAGTATTATTGCTGCAATTATATTTGTTTTAGGGTTAGGATTTTTATTTCTAAAAATATTTGTAAAAGATTCAATAAACAGCATTAGTAATTATTTTAAATTAAGCAATGGCGGTGGAGAATTAATAGGTACTATTCTTGTAATAGTTATTCTTTTTACCTTAATCTCTTTTATTTTTAAGAATAAAAAAGGTGTAATAACTATTGTTATTTCGGTTATATATTTATTTTATTCAATAGCATCAGCTGGAATGACGATTGTAGTATGTGCAAAAGAGGATGCTGAAAAAAATAAATTGGCTATAACTGAAATGCTTAATATGGAACATGATTTTCAAAGTAATAAGGATGTTTCTGCTGTAAAATTAGATAAAAAGACGTATGGCAGGCTAACACCATTATTAATTGTATTTAAAAATCACTTTGTAAATGATAAAAATATAGATGATGACTTAGATAAAAAAATAGATAATATAAAATTAGCAATTAGCACTGATACTTATAGTAGTGCAGATAAAATTAACAAAATTAAACAAAATGCAAATAACCTTGATAAGATATGGGATGATTACAAGGAAAAAAGAGTAAATGAAGAAAATAACACATTAAATAATATTTCAAAATTAAAAATACCTAAAAGTTATAAAGAAGGTTTTATTAAGAATTTTTCAGAAAGTGAAAATGAACTTATTGAAGATATAGATAATCGAGTGGATGCAGAAAAAGATTATGATTCAAAAATTATTACCTTAATGGATTATGTGTTATCAGTTCAAGGTAAATATTTAATTGAAAATAATAAAGTAATGTTTTATTCTCAAGATGATTTAAATAAATGTAATAGTTATGATAATGATATTGAGAAGTCTTCAAATAAAATAAATGAAATAATTAAGAAAATGCAAGAAAAAGAAAAGCAGAATTTAAGTGATATAGATAAGGATTTAAAAGAAACTTCCAGTGCAACTAACTTTTTCATGGGATTATTTTAATGATATTAAGATTTTAGCTTTATTGTATAATTTTTATTATACTTTTCATAAACAAATTTAGTTCCACTAAATTTCTAAATGGCAGCAGAAATTTAGTGGAACTTTGCAATTAAATGATAGTATTAACTAAATGATAGTACATATTATACAACGTAATAAGTATAAATTATCAGTTGTTTTTATCATTTAAAAATAAATGATAAATGCTTTCTTAGTCTTTCTTTTAAATAATTATCATCTTCATTTCTAAGCTTTACATGAGACCATTCTGTTACCATACCTAAGTAGTAATAATTAAGTTCATGGGAAAAAAAATTAGAATCAAATGTATCTGGTAAACAACCAGCTGTTTTGTATCTATTTAGTATATCTTCAAAGAAAACAGCAACCTGTCTGCAGTTTTTTTCAAGAGAAAAAATACGTGCTTTTTCATTTCTATATTGTTCATTCATTATAAGAAGTGAAATTTTTTGCGAAATGTCATCATGTCTATCACTTATGCTTAAGAAAAAATTTTCAAAAAATTCAAATGGTGATAATGATTTTATTAATTCATCTATTTGCTCATTAGTAGGTTTTGATTCATTCAGCCAATTATCACAATATTCAAAAATACTGTTTAAAAGATCACTTTTGCTTTTGTAATGAAAGTATAATGAGCTTTCTTTTATTCCAACGGTATAAGCAATATCTCTAATTGAGGTACCATCATATCCTTTTTTTGAGAATAGGTCAACTGCTGTAAGAAAAATAGATTGTTTAGTATTGTTATTGCTTTTTGGTCTTGACATTAGAGACATCTCCTTAAAAATTTTTAACAAACATTAGACATATAATAATCCTAGAATTTATTATATGTCAAGGTATATATTTACCAAAAAGCAAAGTTCAAAGAACAAAGAACATTTAATGATGATCTTATTCCTATCATTAGAAAGGAAATTATTCATATTTGAACTTTGATATTTGAACTTTGATATTTGAACCTTATACTTTAATTAAGTTATGAATTAAATCTAAAATAATAATCCATTGACGAATTAAAATGAATGATGTATTCTAAATTCAGTAACTTATAATTTACTCACATAGATTTAACTGCAATTAATTTGTGAATGATAGTGAATTGAAACTTCTTTCAGAGATTTATTGCAAATTTGTGATTGAGGATAGTATATTAAAAAAGGAAGGATTTTTATAATGACAAAGATAGATATTATATCAGGATTTCTTGGAGCAGGAAAAACTACGTTAATTAAGAAATTAATAAAAGAAGCTTTTAAAGGCGAAAAGCTTATGTTAATTGAGAATGAATTTGGTGAAATAGGAATTGATGGAGGATTTTTAAATAATTCAGGTATTGAAATTACTGAAATGAATTCTGGATGTATTTGTTGTTCTTTAGTTGGTGATTTTGGTACAGCACTTAAGGAAGCATTAGATAAATACTCACCAGATAGAATAATAATAGAACCATCAGGTGTTGGAAAATTATCTGATGTAATTAAAGCTGTAGAAAATATAAAGAATGAATCACAAATTATACTTAACAGCACTACAACAGTAGTTGATGCAATAAAGTGTAAAATGTATATGGAGAATTTTGGAGAGTTTTTCAATAATCAAATTGAAAGTGCAAATACCATCGTTTTAAGCAGATCTCAAAAGCTTTCAGAAGAAAAGTTAGAAGCTTGTGTTTCTAAAATAAGAAATTATAATGATAATGCAGCAATAATAACTACAAATTGGGATGAAATAGATGGTAAGCAGATTCTTTCTGCAATGGAAGAGAAAAATTCACTTGAAGAAGAATTATTAAAAGAAGCACATGAACATCATCATGATGAAGAGGAATGTTCTTGTAATCATGATCATCACCATAATAAAGAAGAACATGATCATGAACATCACCACCATCATGAAGAAGATGAATGTACTTGCGGACACGAACATCATCATGAAGAAGAATGTTCAGGTGATCATGAACATCATCATCATGAAGAAGATGAATGTACTTGTGGACATGAACATCACCACGAAGAAGAATGTTCTGATGATCATGGACATCACCATCATCATGAAGGGGAATGTTCTGATACACATGAACATCATCATCATGCAGATGAAGTATTTACAAGCTGGGGAGTAGAAACACCTAAAAAATATTCTAAATTGGAAATTAATAATATTTTAAAGAAATTATCAGAGTCATCGGAATATGGAATTATTTTAAGAGCAAAAGGTATAATTCCCTGCTCAGATGGCGGATGGCTTAATTTTGATTTAGTTCCAGGTGAATATGAAGTACGTGAAGGTGCTGCTGATTATACAGGAAGATTATGTGTTATAGGTACTAAGCTTGATGAAAACAGGATTGAAGAATTATTCCTAATACACTAGAAATGAAAGAAGGTATGAATCATGGCGAATATACCAGTTTTTATCATTACTGGTTTTTTAGAAAGTGGCAAGTCAACTTTTATAAAAGAGATATTTAATGATCCTGAATTTGTTGAAAATGAAAAGATTTTATTGATAATTTGTGAAAATGGAATAGAAGAAATTGAAAAAAACTTTCTAGATAAAAATAATGCAAAATTAGTTTATGTTAATAGTAAAGAGGAGTTTACAAAAACTTATATTGAAGAGATTAATAAAAAGTATAAACCAACAAAGGTTATAATTGAATATAATGGTATGTGGCAGCATGATATTATAGAAAACATAGAATTTCCTCGTAAGTGGGAAATAGCTCAAATCATAACACCTATAGATGCTTCTACTTTTGAGAATTATATTGCTAATATGAAATCTCTATTAATAGAACAATTTAAAAATTCCGACTTAATTATATTTAATCGCTGCAAAGAAAACACAGACAAATTAAAGTTTAGAAATAATATAAAGGCTGTTAATCCAAGTGCAAATATAGTTTTTGAATTGGAAAATGGAGAGATAGATGATAGACCATTAAATTTACCTTTTGATATAAACTCTGATATTATAGAAGTTAAAGATTATGATTATGGTGTTTGGTATTTAGATGCACTCGAATCACCTTCAAAGTATGAAGATAAAAAAATTAAATTGAAAGGAATAGCAGTCACACATCCTAAATATCCTAAAAATGTTTTTGCTTTTGGAAGAAATGCTATGACTTGTTGTTCTGATGATATTTCATTTTTAGGACTTTTATGCCAAATTAAAGAGCCTGTAAACTTTACAAACAAAGAATGGATTGAAATTGAAGGAACAATAAAAATCCAATTTTTAGATAGGGAGCAGAGAGAAATACCATATATAATTGCTTCAAATTATAAATTAATAGATAAAATTGAGGATGATTTGGTTTATTTCTAAATCAAGATTATAACAATTATTTTGCAAAATAAAGATCAAATAACCACCTGTTATTATGGGTGGTTATTTGCATGTATGAACATAGATTTTATTATTGAAATATGTTGTTCTCAGTCACAAAGCTCTAATAAATTTCTAAAAGAAGCTTCAAGTTGCTATCATTCATAAATTAATTAGAACTAAATGTGATGAGGAAAGTATAATTAAAGATCATCATCACAATTATAAGTATAGTCAAATTCTGAATATGAAATATCATTTGTTACAATTGGATCTCTAACTGGGTCTGGAAGTTCAGTGTAATCTTTTCCTGAATTAGAAATAGATTTAATTATTTTTGGCTTTTGTTCTAAATGAAACCTTTCGTGAGGTGCATATAATTTTTCATTATTTTCATTCATATAAATCATCTCCTTTTGTTTTTTTGTAATTTAGACTATACTTGGTCACAAAGTTCAAATAAATTTCTAAAAGAAGCTTCACTTTGTTATCATTTACAAATTAATTGAAACTAAATGTAATCAAGGAAAGTATAGAGTTAGTATGCCTAATATTTAAAAAATAATTTATTAATTATAATTATAAAAAAATTGAAATATCATTGACAAAAGAGTGTTTGGGGAATAATATAGAATATTAGATAGATAATATTTTAAAATTATTGAAAAGAATTAAATCTTAAAACAGATTTTAAAAAAGTCGTAGATGGTATGCTTACGATATATAATTGGGGGAATTTTTAATGGAAGAATCAAAAAAAATAATATTTAGTGGTATTCAGCCATCAGGTGAATTAACAATAGGAAATTATTTAGGTGCAATTAAAAATTGGGTTAAGCTGCAGGATGAATTTGACTGCTTTTTTTGCGTAGTTGATTTGCATGCTATAACAGTAAGACAAGAACCAAAGCTTTTAAGACAGAGAACTTTAGAATTATTAGCAATATATATTGCTGCAGGAATAGATCCAGAGAAAAATACCTTATTTATTCAATCACATGTACCTGCACATTCAGAAGCAGCTTGGCTTTTAAATTGCTATACTTATTTTGGAGAGCTTGGAAGAATGACTCAGTTTAAAGATAAATCAAAGAGATTTGGAGATAATATTGCTGCTGGTTTATTTGATTACCCTGTGTTAATGGCTGCAGATATATTATTGTATCAAGCTGATTTAGTTCCAGTTGGAGTTGATCAGAAGCAGCACTTGGAATTAACAAGAGATATTGCTGAAAGATTTAATAAATTATATAGTCCTACTTTTAAGGTACCTGATGGATATATTCCTGAAAATGGTGCAAAAATTATGGATCTTCAAGATCCAAGTAAGAAAATGTCTAAATCAGCAGATAATGCAAATGGATTTATACTTATAATGGATTCACCTGATGTTATTAGAAAGAAAATAAGCAGAGCAGTTACAGACAGCTTAGGTGCAGTTAAATTTTCTGATGAACAGCCTGGAGTAAAGAATCTTATGTCAATACTTAGTACTGTAACTGGTATGTCTTATAGTGATATTGAGAAAAAATATGAAGGTCAAGGGTATGCTGGTTTTAAGAATGATGTAGCAGAAGCTTTAGTGGAGGAATTAACACCAATTCAGAACCGTGTAAATGAACTACTAAAGGATAAAGCTTATCTTGAAACCATATATAAAGCAGGTGCAGAAAAGGCAAACTATATATCACAAAAAACATTAAGAAAAATGCAGAAGAAGATTGGGTTTATTCCATTATCTAAATAAATTACATAATGATTATACTATCCTCGGTCACAAAGTTCCACTAGATTTCTAAAAGAAGCTTCTCTCCGCTATCATTTATAAATTAAGTGGAACTAAATGTGACCGAGGATAGTATATTTAGACCATATATTAATTCAGAATTTATCTGTATTAATATATGGTCTTGTTTATTTATGGTATGGTTCATTATTTATAATTCTATATGAACGATAAATTTGTTCATAAGTTATTACTGATTGAAGTCCTAAATTCATATCCATTGCACTTATGCTTAATTTCTCATCACAATTTAGATTTTCATTTCCTAAAATAATAGAAATATCAGAATTTCCCGATATACCAAGTTTGTTAATTTTATCTGAAAGCTCTTCTGATGATATTAATTCAGCATTATTAGAAATAATAATTTTGTAAGATTTATCAGAAAGCTTTTTTTGCAGTGTTTCATTATTTTTAATATAAATTAATTGAGTTTTGCAGTAACGTGTAAGTCTCTTTTCATATTCTTTTACAGCATCAGAAAAAAACTTGTCAATTTTTTTACCAATAATATATATCTTAAAATTCATATAAAATTGTTCCTTTCTTAAGTAAGTTCAATCAAGTGGGACTAAATGTGGTGTGAAAAGTTTAGTTACAGTTTAAATTATAGAAGTAAACTATGGAAAAAGCAAATTTTAAAATTGTATTGACATTAAATAGGATATGTGATAGTGTGTATACATAGTATACACGGTATTGCTTTACATGATATGATGTTTCAGGAGGTGATTATTTGAAAATTAATATTGATTATAACAGTGATTTGCCTATGTATGAGCAGATAAAAACTTGTATAAAAGAAAATATTCTTTCAGGAAAACTTAATTACCAAGATCCTTTGCCATCTGTCAGGCAGCTTGCAAAGGAATTAGATGTAAGCACTATTACAATTAAAAGAGCGTATATAGATTTAGAACATGATGGATTTATATATACTCTTTCTGGCAGGGGAACTTTTGTAAATAAGGT
>JAUZPN010000078.1 GCA_030705885.1 Bacillota bacterium
ACATTAGGTGTTCGTACTAAAACAGATGTATGTATAGCATATATAAGTGATTTAGCTAATCCAAAACTAATAGAAGAAATTAGACAGCGCCTTAATAGAATTAAAACAGATGCAATTCTTGAATCAGGTTATGTTGAACAGTTTATTGAAGATGCACCTTTTTCCATTTTTTCTACTGTTGCAAACAGCGAAAAGCCTGACAAGGTTGCAGCAAAATTATTAGAGGGACGTGCAGCCATAATAGTTGATGGAACACCATTTGTACTTACAGTTCCAATGGTTTTTATTGAAAGTTTTCAAAGCGCAGAGGATTATTATTCTCGTTATTTTTTTTCAAGCTTAATAAGGCTAATGAGATTTACAGCATTTTTCATAAATATACTAGCTCCTGCTTTATATGTATCATTATCAACATTTCACCAGGAATTGATACCTACTCCTCTGCTGTTAACTATGGTTGCATCACATGAAGGCATTCCATTTCCAGCTGTTGTAGAGGCAGGCATGATGATAATTGCATTTGAAATTCTGAGAGAAGCCGGAGTCAGACTTCCACGTCCTATAGGTCAGTCAGTCAGTATTGTAGGAGCACTTGTAATTGGTGAATCTGCTGTATCAGCTGGCCTTATAGGTGCACCAATGGTTATTGTAGTAGCTATTACAGCAGTATCAAGCTTTGTTGTTCCAGCACAAACAGATTCTGGTGCTATCATACGCTTTATTCTTCTTATTCTTGCTGGTGCTATGGGTGGATTTGGAATTGCAATGGGACTTTTTGCAATATTTATCCATATGGCATCATTAAGATCCTTTGGGACACCATATTTATCACCTTTAGCTCCACTCAGCACTAGTGACTTGAAAGATACATTTATTAGAGCACCTTTATGGTCAATGAACAAAAGGCCTAAGGATATTTCTTATCATGATTCTAAGAAACAAAAGTCGAATTTAAAGCCGAATCCTCCAAAAGAAGAAAAAAAATAATACAACTAATTTTATTAACGGGGTCTACTTATGAAAAATTGTGCTGATAAATTATTAAAGACTTTAATCTGTATATTATTAATTATAAGTCTCACCGGCTGTTGGAATCGTCGAGAACTGGATACTTTAGGAGTTGTAATGGGGGTAGGTATAGATAAATCAGAAGAGCCCGACAAAGTTAAAGTTACTGCACAAGTTGTAAAACCTGGAGACATAAAGTCTCATAATAAGGAAGGTTCAAACAGCAGTCAAACTTTTTGGAATATAAGCAATGATGGTGATACCGTTTTTAGTACATTAAGGGATATGACAAACAAATCCAGCCGTAAATTATTCTTTCCTCATAATCAGGTTATAATCTTTAGCAAATCTATTGCTGAAGATGGAATGCAAAAATATTTAAACTTTTTTACGCGTGATCATGAAACTCGTATGAATGTATTGATTTTAATTTCAGAAGATAATGCATCTGAAATTTTAAATGTAAAACCTGAATTTGAAAAAGTACCAGCTGATAATATTTCTAAATTGGTTGAAGGGCAGGCAGCTGCTACATCACAAGCTCCAGCAGTAAAACTTAGAGATTTTTTAACTAAACTTGTTAGCAAAACTACATCACCAACTGCACCTTTTATAAAGCTCACAAGAGATGGCGATAAAAAGGCTGTCATGATATCAGGAACTGCAGTATTTAAAGGTGATAAACTTGTAGGCAGTATGAATAAACATGAAGGCAGAGGACTTCTTTGGATATTGGGGGATGTAAAAAGCGGAATTATAGAAGTAGAAGGTTCTGGTAATGATAAAGTTTGTCTTGAAATAATCAGTGCAAGCAGCAAAATAGTACCTGAAATAAAGAATAATAAAATAACAATAAAAGTTAATATATTTGAAGAGGGAAATATAGATGAACAAACTGGCCTAGAAAATCTATCAAAGCTTTCAGAAGTTGCATCACTAGAAAAAAAGAAGGCTGATGTAATAAAAAGTGAAGTAATATCAGCTGTGGAAAAAGCACAGGAGCTTGATTCAGATGTTTTTGGTTTTGGCGATGATATACATCAAAAATATCCAAAACAGTGGAAAAATTTAGAAAGCAACTGGGATGAAACATTTAAGACTATACAAGTACAAGTAAATGTTAAGACAAAACTAAGACTTATTGGTAGACTAATTAAACCAAATGTACAAGAAAGAAAGGAAGAATAAATGATTTATGAAGCTTGAAAATGGTGAGATATCAAATACACAATTAATGTTATTAGTCTTAAGCTTTTTACAAAGCATGATTTTGACAATTAATTTTGCATATTCAATTACCAGCCATGATACATGGATTGCTGTTCTTGCAGGTTTAATTATAGCAATCCTGTTTATATTGCTTTACTCGTATATCAGTTTAAAGTTTCCTGGTAAAAATCTGGTTGAAATAAATGATATTGTTTTTGGATTATACTTAGGAAAACTGATTTCTGCAAGTTATATATGGTTCTTTTTTCAATATATGATTCACTATATGTACTTTTTTAATAGCTTTTGGATTACTTACATTATGCCTGAAACTCCACGTCCAGCATTTTTAATCATGTTTGTATTTGTATGTGGTATGGCTGTATGTAAGGGAATTGAAGTCATTGCTAGATGCAGCTTTAGTTTTGTTATAATAGTAACATTTTCAGTTATTGCAGTTACAATTTTATTAATTTCTAATATGAAATTTTCTAATTTATTACCCATTTTTGAAGTCGAACCAATAAAATTTGTTCAAAGTATCCATATTATTTTAACCATTTGTTTTTGCGATACTGCAGCTTTTCTTTTTATTATTCCATATACTTCAAATAAACATAACATAATAAAACCTATGCTGACAGGATTCTGCATAAGTGCTGCACAGCTTATTATTGTTGTTTTGAGAGATGCAGCTGTATTAGGACCAAGACTTCCTATTTTATCATCTGCTTCTTTTGCAGTATCGCGTGTAATAGACATAGCAAATATATTAACCAGACTTGATATACTTGTCGCAATAACAATGTTGATTACAGTATTTATGAAGGTTACCATCTTCTACTATGTTACAGTACTAGGTATTGCTCAAACTCTTAACCTTCGCTCATACCTGCCATTAGTAATTCCTATTGGTGCAATAGCAGCAGCTATTGCTGTAAATTTATATCCATCAGATATGGAACAAGTTTATGCTGGTCAATTTGTATGGCCATTCAATGCATCCATAAGCGAATTCATATTTCCTATTATAACAATAATAGTAATCATGATACGCAGGTTACCAAAAAAAGGCGGTGTAAAATCAACATGATTCTTTTATTAATTGCAGTTTTTATATGTATTATATTATACGAAGTACCAAAGCTTATTAGAGATAAGTATTGGAAGGAACTTGCTGCATTTTGTTTTATTTTATCCCTAGCATTTTTTATAAGTGTTATGCAGATTCTAAAAATCGAAATACCAAATCCTGTAAGAGATACTCAATATTTTGTCCAGAAGCTATTTCATTTATCCTATCCTCAGTAACAAAGTTACGACTAAATTAATCAAAGATTCAGCCGTAACTATTCCTTGTTAATATAATAACTATACTATCCTCGGTCACAAAGTTTCAATAAATTTCTAAAAGAAGCTTCTCCTCGCTATCATTCACAAATTAATTGGAACTAAATGTGACGAGGAAAGTATATTTATTCAGCATTTTTCAGTGATTCTATCATATCAATTTTATCAAATCTGCTATACATAGCTAGGTTTACAATTATAGAGAAAATTATAGTAAATGCAACTGAATATAAGAAATACTCAGGATTAATTTTTCTAAAAAACATCATTAAATTTGTTTCAGCTGCATTTTCTACAAACCTATTCATAATTTTTCCAAGTGCTATTCCTGTTACACTTCCTATTATTGTAAGTATGATATTTTCCCTATATATATAAGATGCCAGCTCGTTGTCATAAAAACCAAGAAGCTTTATTGTCGCAAGCTCTCGTTTCCTCTCATTTATATTTATATTTGTAAGATTATATATTACTACAAATGCAAGTACACCTGCAGAAACTATTAAGACTAAAACTACTGAATTTATACTCTTCATACTTTTTTGAAAATCCACATGTGTATTGTTCTTAAAACTTACTGAACTCATACTTTTAATTTCAGTAAGCTTCTCAGCTGTATCATTTTCACTGCTTTCAGATTTGCTATTAATCAAACCATAGAAACCATTAAATTCAGGCTTTTCTCCTACAAGCTTCTCATAATAATTAGGACTCATATAAACATAATGCTGAATATACTGCTCTGTTATTTTTGATATTTTTGCTTTAATAACTTTATCATTTATTGTAATTTCAATAATATCTCCAGCTTTTTTATGGGTAAGCTTTGACAGCTTTTCAGTTATTATTACACCATCATCATTCAGTTCTAAGCTTTTATTATTAAAAGTAAGATTTATATATTTATTAAGCTCATCTTTATTTTCAGGAACAACTAAATAAGCATCTTCACTTGCAGAACTTCCTTCCTTAACTGAGCTGTTTTTCAAATAATAAAATAATACAGATTTAATATTATCATTACTTATTACCTTATCTTTTATATCACTTTTTTCTTTTTCATCAATATTCTTGGTTAAGCTGGTCATCATATCATATTTATAAATCTTATTAAATTGATTTTCAGTGGCTCCTATCATGCCTCCCTTAAGTCCAAACCCTGTTATCATAAGTCCAGTGCAGGCAGCTATTCCTATTACTGTCATAAAAAATCTCTGCTTATACCTAAATATATTTCTTGCAGTAACTTTTGTGGTAAACCCAAGTCTTTTCCATATGAACGTCATTTTCTCAAGCAAAATGGTTTTTCCTGACTTAGGAGGTTTAGGTCTCATTAATGAAGCTGGAACTTCTCTAAGCTCTTCTAATGCTGCTGCTACCGAAGCAGCAGTTGTAAACACAACAGCTATTAATGCTGCCTCTAATGCAAGCTGAGTATTAAATGGTGTAACTGAATCTGGAACAGTATATAAAGAACCATAAGCATTCATTATAATCGGAGGAAATAATTTAAACCCTATTGAGATACCTAATATACTTCCAACAAGACTAGCTGTTAAAGAATATATGAGATAATGAGCTACTATAGCCCCTCTTGAGTATCCTAATGCCTTCAATGTTCCAATCTCTGTTCTCTTTTCCTGCACCATTCTTGTCATGGTAGTTAAACTTACTAAAGCTGCTACTAAAAAGAATATAAAAGGAAATGCTTTGCCTATATTATCAATTCTATTACTATCCTGCCGGTAACTTTCATATCCTACATTTTGGGATCTTCCAAGCACATACCAATCAGGTTTCTTAATATCTTTAAGCTTATCCTTATTTTTCTGAATTTCAGCTTCTGCATCTGTAAACTTAGAGTTAGCTTTATCCTTTTCAGACTTTAAATTTGCTGTATTATCATCAACTTCTTTTTGTGAATCATTAAGCTTTGCAAGTCCATCATCGAGCTTTGACTGTCCTTCTTGTTTTCCAGTACTTAATTGAGTTTCTGAATCAGCTATTTTTTTCTTATTTGTTTCCAGCTCTGCTATTCCTGCCTGAATCTTAGATTCTCCATCTTGAAGCGATTTCTCCTGAACTGCTATCTGCTGCCTTCCAGAACTTATATCACTGTCTGATTTATCAAAAGTGCTTTTTAATGCTTCTATATCAAAATAAGCTTTTATCTGATCTATCAAATTATCATTTTTCAAGGATTCATACATAGTATCAAAATCCTTGCCATTAATGTCCTTCTCATACAGCTGATTTAGCATGTTATATTGTAATGCATATGCTGCATTTGAAGAATCAGAATCCATTTGCTTTTTAGCATCTGCTAACTTTGATGAAATTGCTGAAGATATATTATCCGCTGCTTGTTTTTTACCTGCATTAAGCTGGTTTTCACTATCATCAAGCTGACTTTTTGCCTTAGCAATCTGCAATTTTCCATCTTCAATCTCTTTAGATTTTGAATCTAATTCATTCTGTGCTGATTGTATTTGTAATTTACCATCTGAAATTTGCTTTTCACTTTCTGCCATTTTTTCATTAAAATCATTTTGATTTTTCTTAAGCTCTTCCCTGCCGTCATTTATTTTGTTTTGAGCATCCTGCAGTTGTTTATCAGCATCATTAAACTTATCAAAAGCTTCTTTTTTAGAACTGCTTAATTTACTTTCAGCATCATTTATTTTATCATCGGCTTCCTTTAAAATATCTTCATATCTTATTCCCGATCTTTCACTGCCCAAATTTTTAAGGTTTTTTTCTATACTGTCCATTATACTTTTATATTTATCATTTACAATAAGACTATTTTGTGATTCATTACTGCTGCAGCTTACATATATTTCAGTATAAACATCACTTTTAAATACCTCTGGCAGTATATATACAAATCCCCTGACAGAGCCGTTTCCTACAGAGCTTAACTGTCTTTGTGATGATATATATAATGGTGATTGTGCTGTTCCTACAATTTCAAATTCAGTATTTTTTAAAGTATCTTCCAATTTACTATCATTTCCTGATTTAAGAGATATTTTATCACCAATTTTTAATTTATTATTCTTAAGAAATCTATCTTCTACTATTGCCTCATTATCATTATTTGGCTCTCTGCCGCTTACAATCCTTATTTTATTTATACCACTTTCATCTGGAAGAGAGTTAATATTAAGTACCAGCGAAGTTTTACCCTTTTCAATTACTGCATCTACTGAATGTGAACCTTCAGCCTTAGTTATACCTTTTTGCTTCTCAACTTCTGATAAATCGCTATTAGTAAGCCCTAAAGTAGAAATAAGTTTAAAATCCATAAAATTATCTTTATTAAAATAATAGTCTGCCGATTTTTTCATATCAGGGCTTCCTGCTCTTACGCCTGCATAAAAAGATACTCCTACTGCTATAATTATAACTATAGACAAAAACCTGGAAAGAGTTCCTTTAATATCTCTAAATAAATTTTTAAAGAATGTCTTTTTCATAATTACCACTCTATGCTTTCAATTGAAACTGGATTAGGATTCTTCTTAACACTTTCAACTTTACCGCTCTTTACAGTTATTATCTTGTCTGCAATCGGTGCTATAGCAGAGTTATGTGTTATTATTATTACTGTCATATTATACTTTTTAGATGTATCATATAAAAGCTTTAATATTGATTTACCAGTATTATAATCTAATGCTCCTGTAGGTTCATCACAAAGAAGCAGCTTAGGATTTTTAGCAAGTGCTCTAGCTATTGACACTCTCTGTTGTTCTCCTCCTGAAAGCTGTGAAGGAAAATTATAAATCCTGTCTCCAAGACCTACATTTTTAAGAACTTCTATAGGGCTCATAGGATTTTTACATATCTCTGCTGCAAACTCAACATTTTCAACAGCATTTAAATTCTGAATCAAATTATAAAATTGAAATACAAAGCCTATATCTTCACGTCTATACTTTGTAAGCATTTTTTTATTATATTTGCTTATCTCATTACCATTTACATGAATACTTCCATCAGTTACATTGTCCATACCACCTAAAAGATTGAGTATAGTAGATTTTCCAGCACCACTTGCACCAAGTACAATAACAACCTCTCCCTCATCTATAGAAAACGAAACATCATCCACTGCCTTAATAACAACTTCACCAACATTGTACCTCTTCTTAACATTTTTTACTTCAATAAAACTACCCATTCAACTTCTCCTTTCCGTTCATGAACCTTGGTTCTCTTTTAATTTAAAAAATAATGTTACGTAAATAAATAACACTCTGCAAATACCGCATTTATCTTAATAAAATGTAATAGGTTTCGTGTTAAATAAATGTAACAAAATAAACTATATAACCTCACTATCAACTTTATCTATAATATCTTTATAAAAAATATCTATTAAAGTAAGTGAATGTTTCCTAACTTCCTCTCCATTTTGTTTTTCTCTAAGAATTATCGAAATACTTTCTACAAGACTAAACGATATAAGATATATAACAAAATTATCTCTAAGTATTTTCCCTTGCAAAGACAGGTCATATTCAACCTTTTCCGTGACTATCCTAGTTATAAAACCCACAAAAATACTTTTACAATTTTCATACTTTGAACCTTCACTTCTATTAAGCAAAACTGAAAGTTCTATATTATTTTGATTGAAAACTTCCAAAATTTTATCCATAAGTCCATAAAATATTATTTCAGCTTTTTCATTAAGTTCTACTTTTTTAAATTGATTTATATATCCAGTAAGCTTTTCATATACTTCACCAATTATACTTTCATACAAATCTTCTTTACTGTCAAAATACTTATATATATTTCCTACTGACGTATTAGCATTTTTAGCAATACATCTTATAGAAGCATCTTTAAAACCTTTCTCATTAAATTCTTTAAGACCTTCAAGTATTATTCTGTCCCTAACCTCATCCTTCTGATACTGCATAAGAAAACCTCCGTTCTCTTTTGTAATTTTACAATTTTTTATTGTCATTGTCAAGCTTTTTTTGTGACTGAAGATAGTATAGTAATTGGTATATGTGGTCTATTATTTACCCTTATAGGAATAATACTGTTCCCTAATCCTCTGCTTACTATCATATCAACATTATTATTTACATATAATCCAGAAGTATATTTAGGAAATAACCCTTGATCAGGTGCAACAATACCTTTATTTATAATCGGTATTCTAAACTGCCCCCCATGAGCATGTCCAGAAAATACCAAATTGGGATTAATACTATTTAATGATGATGAATAAGAAGAAGTAAATAATTCAGGCTGATGTGCCAATAAAATTCTTGGCATGTCTTTAACCTTATTAATATCTTTAAAATTACTTGGTTTATATTCACTAGCATCCTTTATTCCTAAAATTGCAATGCTTTTATTGTTTTTTGTATATATTTCTATTTTATCATCAACAACATCAACATTATTTTCAGTTAAAATACTTGTCCATTCATCAACATTACCATTCCATATTTCATGATTACCTGTAACTGCATAGGTTTTTGCTATATCTGATAGTCCTTTGCATAATCTCTCTAATCCACATGTTTTTACATCTGCACTTTGATCAATAATATCTCCTGTCATCACAATTATATCAGGCTTTTCTTTTTTAACTATATTTATAATGTTATCTATACTAGATGTATTTTTACGTAAATGCACATCAGAAACTTGAGCAATCTTAAGTCCATTTAGTCCTTCTGGCAAATTATTTATCTCTATTTTAATATTTTGAGTTTCAATCCAATTATTCTGAATATAACAATATACTGTAAAGACTAAAATAGTAACTATAATAATACTTAATTTAAAATATTTCCGTTCTTTTTTCATCCATTATTTACCCCTATAATCCTCATTTAATATCACCTCACTAATTACACAAAATGCAGCCATTCCAAGATATAATAGTTCCATGTTCTTTACAGTAATGAAATCCATATGGTAATATTATTTTAGGAAACTTTTGATTTGCTGCCCATTCATCATAAATATCCTCATCTAAATAATTTCCAAAATTCACAACCATATCGTCATAGGTTTTTATTGTTTTTACTAAAAATTCTTTTGATTTTTCATCACAATCTGGATAACCCTATGGTACTCTAAATTCAAGTATATTATTGTCTTTTAACCATTCTGAATAACCATCTTTAATTATAAATTCTTTACTAAAATTAATAAGCAATATTTTAAATTTTTCTAAAATTTGAAAAATAACATCTTCATTTGATTCATTTACTTCATAATCTAGAACATCCCAACCAAGTTTCTCCTTAGCACCATCTACAACTTTTAAAAGAAATTTTCTTTCATATTCAAAATCTTCTTCCTTCCAAGGAATGTCACAAATACTAAATCCATTACATCCCCTTCCCCTTATCGTATCATCCCGTTCACAAAACCATTGAATCAGTTCTTTTTCTCTTTTCTTAACTGCCAATCTAGAACCACTCAATACTATTACTGATAGAAAAATATCCATTCTAATATTTGACATACACAGCCATTCATCAGTATTCTTATGTTTAGGATGTAAATTAATAATTACTCCCATAAAAATTCACCACCTTTTATCTAATTCAACCTTTTATTTTTACACTATCAACTATATGTCCCTAAAATTCCAAAAAAATATGTTTCATAATATTATCAATTTCTTTTTATTCATATTTCATATTATATTATAACAATAATTCTACTTGTTTACAATTTATAATAATAAAAGCATTGGTACAAACTTTACCAATGCTTTTTATATTTTGAATAAAAATTATCCAAAAAACATTTTTTAAATCTTCATCAACAGACCGGATTCCTGCTATACCAAAGTTCTCTACTAATATTCCCTATACTAAAAATCACACTCATCAATTGTATTTGTTAATTCAGCCCACCTTGCAGATAGTAATTTTGAATAATCTAAATTAAATAATCCATAATAACCTAATGAATACCCATCATTTACTTCTATTAATAATGTTTCACCTTTATCTGTCACTCCAAAATCTACAGCATATCCTTTAGGTGCTGATGCAAATTGTGAAACAACACTTTCAACTACTTTATAATCAAAATGCTTTCTCCAATCGCCTCTATACCTTCTGATATCTAATATTTTCCCATATCTAACAAAACATCTCCATTCTGCTGCAAAATTAACAACTTCCGAACATAATATATCTGGATCTTCTCCATACGTACCACAACCAATTAAATCCTTTGTACTTTTAACTACAACTCCAGTAAACTTTTTATCTTCTATGGGTTTAATAAAAACATTCCATTTTTCAGGGTCGTTTGCTATTACACTTAACTTTGACTTCCAGATCTTTCTTCCCAAAAAGCTTTTCAATTCTTCTGGATAATCCATTTCAGGTGTTACAATATTAAATTTGCTAAGTGCTATTCTCACATCTTCAACATAGCTAACTACAATATCTTCTTTATTATTATCAGTTAGCTCTTTTATATTTTTAAAAAAACATATTTCAAATCCCATCTGTTTAAATCCATCGTAAGCTGCATAAAAATTGTGACTTGCAATTTCATTATCAAAACTTTTTCTTATAAATACCCTCATAAAAGCCACCCTTTATCTAAATAAATATTTACTTACTTTTAAATACACCAACACTTTCTTCAATTGAATTTTTTAAAGAAGTAGTATGATCCCCATTAACATAAATCATATTGACATTAACTCCATAATCAACAGCCTTTAAAACAAGTTTTGTACTTGAGTCTTTATATAAATTATCATCTTTTCCAACATAAACATAAAGAGGCTTGTGTAAGCAATATATGTAATCAGTTGGAGACCTTAACTCAATTTCTTTAGGATTTTTTAAGTCAAATGAAGCATATTTTTCCCAGCCATGACTAAAAGTAAATTCTTGATCAGGTGATGCTCCAAAAGTTGCAATTGCTGAATATGGTGATGGTAAAAGTGAAACAAGCATAGATAGTGAACCTCCACTGCTATGACCGGCTAAAAATATTTTACTTGAATCTATATTTTTTTGACCAGCTAGATATTTACCAGCATTTATTAAATCATCAACTTCTCCATACAAAAATTCAAAGTTGCCAGGATTACCATTCTCCCCTCTGAAGGTAGGTGTCATAACAACAAATCCAGCATCTAAGTATGGCTTAATATTATCCCAATCTTCTTTATCAAATGCAAAACCTCCATGGGCATAAACAACTGCAGGATATTTTTTAGTATCATCTGGTATTTTTGAAATCCATGCCTGAAGTTTCAAATCTCCAGACTGATAAGTTATTTTTGATGCATTGTCAATTATAATGTTATCACTATATTCTTGTGGTGATTTAACTTTTTGTAAAAGATTTGTTTTAAATTGACTCCTTTCTTTTTCAAAACTATTGGAGTCTTTTTTTAAATTTTGTTTGGATGCACATGCACATAAATTCATAGTAAACAGTATTATAATTACTAAACATAAAAACTTTTTAAACATATTAATCTCCTTCTAAAAAATTAATTACTTTTAACAATTCCTCTGGTTTATCTATAATATAATCTGAACCTTCATTTTCTAAAACATCTCTATCTCTAAATCCCCATGTAACCCCTATACATACAATTCCAGAATTTTTCGCTGTTTTTACATCTACTTCTGAGTCACCAACATATACTGCTCTATCAGCAGCAGAATCTAATTCCTCAAGTGCCTTGAATACTGTATCAGGTGCTGGTTTTCTAGAAACATTTTCTGATTCTCCAATTGCCACTTTAACATATTCCCCAAAATAAATTTGATTGAGCTTTTTTACTGCTGCATCAAATTTGTTTGATACTATTGCAATTTTATAATTTTCTTTTACTAATTGCTTTAATAGTTCATTAATTCCTTCATATGCATCAGTCTTATTTTGTATATTAGTTGAATAATAATCTCGAAAATCTGCAAGACATTTTTCATACTTATGATTACCTTTTCCATTAGGTACACAAAGTTCTATTAATCGTGATACACCATTGCCAACAAAACTTTTAATCTCTGAAATTTTTCTATTTGGATAACCATATAATGATAACACATAATTCACACTATCTGTAAGATCATCAAGTGTATTAAGTAATGTTCCATCTAAATCAAAAATAATAGTATCATACTTTTTCATAAAAAACTACCTCCATCACCAAAAATAAACATTTTCTAACTTTATGATATAAATTCTAAATGCTTTTTCACAGCAGACGCAGCTGCAAAGCTGTCATGAATTTCTAAAGCTTTTAGTATTTCTTTATGCTGAATATCAATTTTTATTTTATTAAATGTATGCACTTTTGAATTCTCAATATAGTTTTCAATTAAAGAAGATATTGAAAACATCATAGTTGAAATTAAAAGATTCTGAGAAGCCTCTGCTATTTTGTAATGAAATCTTTTATCTAATGAAATTCTGATTTCATTATCTTCAGTATTACTTAATTCATGTTCTATTTTTCTTAAATCTATTAACTGTTCATTTGTTATGTTTTTTGCTGCTAAAGCTGCTGTTTCTGGTTCTATTATTTTTCTAAGTTCTAAAACTTCCTCACTCTTGCTTCCAAGAAGCAAAAATATAACAGACAACGGCTCTAAAAAACTATTTTCCAAATTATCATTTATAAAATTTCCTTCTCCATGCCTTACTTCAATAAATCCAAACATTTCTAAGATTCTTAAAGCTTCTCTTACTGAAGTTCTGCTTACTTGAAGCTGCTCAGATAAATCTCTTTCAGAAGGTAATTTATCACCTTTTTTCAAATCACCTTTTTTAACAAGGTCCTTTATTTCCTCCATTACTTTTTCATATATTTTTGTACTCTTTATAGGATTTAGCATATAATTCTTCCTTTCAGTTAAATTAATGAAAAATATTAATATAAAAGTTCCATAGCACAGGTGCTAATAAAACAGTTACAATACCAGTAATTACAATGGTTATACTGCTCATAGCACCTTCTACTTCTCCTATTTCCATAGCTTTTGCTGTTCCAACAGCATGGGAAGCAGAACCTAATGCAATTCCTAAAGCTACCTTATCATTCATTTTAAATATTTTATATAATAATGGCCCTATAATAGATCCTAATATACCAGTAATTATTATTGCAAAAACAGTAATTGAAGGTATACCTCCTAACTGCTTAGATAAACACATACCTATAGGTGTTGTTATAGACTTAGGTATTAAAGACTTTGTAAGTATATCAGAAAGACCAAATAATTTAGAAAGTATGATTATACACAATATTCCTGAGATAGAACCACATATAATACCTGCAAGAATAGGAACAGCATTTTTTTTGAATAAAGAAAAATTTTTATAAAACGGAACAGCTAGAGCAATCGTTGCAGGAGCTAAAAAGAAAGATATTATTTGACCGCCGTTATTATAATCATCATATTTAATATGAAATACTGAAAGAAAAGTAATAAGTATTATTATTGCAACAAGCAATGGATTAAAAACTGAAAGCTTGAACTTTTTCATTAATAAAACACCTATTTCATAAGCTATTAAAGAAATCAATACTCCAAAAACCTGAGAATTTAATATATCTTTCATTTTGAACACACCTTTCTTAAAATCATAACTACATGAGCAGTTACAATCCAAACGACACAAGTTGAAATAAAAATTATAACGAGAAAAGATATTATTTTACCATTTAATGCTCCAAATGAAACTATCAGTCCAACTCCAGCTGGTACAAATAAAAATGACATATGTGATATTAAAATCTCGCATATATCATTTATCTTTTCAATTTTAATAATTTTAAAATATAATGCTAAGAAAAGTAAAATAAGTCCAATGACTGCTCCAGGAATAGGTAAATTAAATCCTAGTTGTATTAACATTCCTAAAAAGTAAACTACTAAAATAACCATTGACTGCCTTAAGAAT
>JAUZPN010000079.1 GCA_030705885.1 Bacillota bacterium
GAAATTTAACCATGAAATTTGTTCTTTCAATGATAGTTCTTAATTTATAAAGATTATTCCATTTGTCTGACCCTCTTGGAATGGCAGTATTCATTCTAAAATCTTCATCAACATAAGTATGATGCATTCTGCCACAAGGAGAATCTGTGCAAGGTTCAGTACAGGATAGATTGTAAGTAGTTTTACCATTGATTTTTTTCTTTTGAGATTTTGGGCAAAGCCATTTTAATCTTAAAAGTCTACCTTTTTCTTTTGAGGAACCATCGAATTTCATTAGTAAAGAACTATCCTTAGGACAGGTAGGAATACCATTTTCATTAACACCAGGTTTGCCTATGCCTTTAGAATTTCTTGGATTAAGAGGAATAATGGGAATCATGCCATGTTTTTTAATTAGATATTTATAATTATCAATAGAATCAAAACCAGCATCGCCTAAGAAATATTTATATTGGAAATGAGAATGATAGCTAAAAAAGTTATCAAGCACAGGAATGAGGCTTTTAGCATCATAATCATCTTTATGCTCAGCTCCAGATATAGCTTCAGCGATATCGATAGAATTGTCACTATTGTAGAAATCAATATGACGTATTATTCCTAAACCATTTGTTACAAGTGCAACTTTTTGTGAGTAGCAATAATGACCATTGATGTAAGATAACTTAATATCTTCATTAGCAAAAGAATGTTTAGGCATTTGAGAGCATGTATAGCTATGAGCATTGAAATTTCGGATATTCTTAGAAAATTTTTTAGTGTTTCTCATTATTGTATCAAAGGATTTAGGATTGTTTTCTTTGACATAACCTTCAATACCAGTTGTATCAGCAATAAGAATATCAGCAAGCTGGGGACTTAATCTTTTACAGATAGGTTCAGTAATTTCCACAAGATTGTTAAAGAACTCAAGGAATTCAGCTTCGAAATCCAGTTTGAACCTAGAAAATTGAGATGCATTAGGAACTTTATTAAATCCACATAAGTCTCTAAGTTCAGAAGAAAGATTAAGAACATTAATTAAAAGAGAAATATCAGTAATAGAAAGAATCATTTTAATGATCAAAGCTGAAATCATGGATGTAAGTTTGTATTCTCTTGGATGTCCAGTTGAAGCATAATAGTGATTGTAAAAGCTTTGAGGAATTAATTGAGATAAATCAATATATTGTTCAAAAAGTTTTATTAACTTAGGTTTATCTTTCTGAAAATACTCATCAATATTTGAGTAAATATCGGTAAAGGTTAACTGTTTTAAATTTGTTTGCATGGAAATTCCCTCTTTGTTTAATTGTTTTGTTGTAATTATTAATTCGACAAATGGTGGGGGAATTCCTGCATATATATGTTTGCAAGGCCTTAAAATTACTTGCTTCTGAGGTTGTGCAATAAACTATAAATAAATTATTTTAGGGGGAATTAACATTGTTAAAAAAACGAATTATTGCATCTACTCTTTCTCTTTTATTACTATCACCTTTAGCACAAATATCTAATCTTCCAAGTGTACAAGCTGCAACATCATCAAAAAACATTATTAGAGTACAAGGAACTAATAGATTTAAAACTTCTATAGCTATTGCTGATAAAGTAGTTTCTGATGCTACTTTAGATAATGTAGTTCTTACATCTGGTTATGACTTTCCTGATGGATTAAGCGGAAGTACTTTAGCCAAAAAACTTAATGCACCTATTTTAATGGCTGGAAATTTATCTGACAGTCAGGATGCTTTAAACTATATTTATGCTCATTTAAAACAAAACGGTAATGTTTACATACTTGGCGGTACAGGTGCTGTTAGCAAAGATACAGAAGAAACATTAAAAAATAAAGGTTATATTGTTACTAGACTTGCAGGTCAAGATAGAATAGGAACAAATACTTCTATTACAGAATCTTTAAATACTCCAGAAGGAACTCCTGTATTCATTGCAAATGCATACAGCTTTCCAGATGCACTTAGTGTTTCCAGCATAGCTGCTATAAATGGATATCCTATTCTTCTTACATCAACAAACACTATATCATCGTCAATAAAAGATGATTTATCTAAAATAAAACCTTCAACTGTATATATTGTTGGTGGAACAGGTGTAGTTTCAAGCGATGTAGAAAATTCAATTAAAGCCCTGCTTCCTTCATCAAGCATACAAAGAATATCTGGTGCAAACAGATTTGAAACTTCTATGAATGTATTTACAAAATTTAATTTAGATACTACTAATGTAGTTTTAGCTTCTGGATTAGATTTTCCTGATGCATTATCTGGAAGCCAGTTAGCTGCTAAATTAAATGCTTCTATAGTACTTGCTGATGAAAATAACCTTGATGCTCAACAGGTAAACTACACTAACAAAGGAATAACAGACTTTTATATATTAGGCGGAACTGGAGCTGTAAGTGGCGGTGCAGAAGAAACTATAAACTTTGATAAAGATGTAGAAAAAGCAAACATTACCTCATTACTTAATACCTATTCTAATGCAATAAGTCAAGAAAATATTGATTTATTAATGTCAACAATATATAAAAACTCATCAGCTTATGATCAAATGAAGTCCTTTTATGAACAACATTTTGCTATGGAAGATGAAGGTAACTTTAAAGTTACACTTTCAATAGAATCTTTTGATTTTAATTCATTTACTCATAATATAGCTGATATAAATGTTTCAGAAAAAGCTGTTAGAATAAATAATGATGGTTCGACAATTAGTAAAACAGGTACTGAAAGACTTTTATTAGTTAAAGATAATGGAAAATGGTATGTTGTAGGATCAGTTATAAAATCATAAAACTACTTAACTTAGTCATAAAGTTCTACCAAATCTCTAAAAAACCTAGATTAATTATATTTTATTTTTAGGGGGATTTAATATTGTTAAAAAAACGAATTATTGCATCTACTCTTTCTCTTTTATTACTATTGCCTTTAGCTCAAATTTCTAATACTTTTAGTGTACAAGCTACAACTGAAACACCAGTCAAATCCATTACTAGAATTCAAGGTAATGATAGGTTTAAAACATCTGTAGAAATTGCTAAAAAAGTTTTTCCTGATGACACTACTTTAGATAATGTAGTTCTTACATCTGGTTATGATTTTCCTGATGGATTAAGCGGCAGTACTTTAGCTAAAAAACTTAATGCACCAATTTTAATGGCTGGAAGTTTGTCTAATAGTCAGGATGTTTTAAATTATATTTACGCTCATTTAAAACAAAACGGTAATGTTTACATACTTGGTGGTACAGGTGCTGTTTCAAAAGATACAGAAGATACATTAAATAATAAAGGTTATAATGTTATTAGACTTGCAGGTCAAGATAGAATAGAAACAAACAATGCTATTATAACATCTTTAAATACTACAGAAAGGACTCCTGTATTCATTGCAAATGCATACAGCTTTCCAGATGCACTTAGTGCTTCCAGTATTGCTTCTATAAATGGATATCCTATTCTTCTTACAGCAGCAAACAGTTTATCCTCATTAATAAAAGATCAATTATCTAAAATAAACCCTTTAACTGTATATATTGTTGGCGGAACTGGTGTAGTTTCAAGTGATGTAGAAAGTTCAATTAAAACTTTGCTTCCTTCATCCAGCGTACAAAGAATATCTGGTGCAAACAGATTCGAAACTTCTATGAATGCATTCAAAACATTTAATTTAGATACTACTAATTTAGTTTTAGCTTCTGGATTAGACTTTCCTGATGCATTATGTGGAAGCCAGTTGGCTGCTAAATTAAATGCTTCAATAGTACTTGCTGATGAAAACAATCTTGATACACAACAGGTTGAATATAACAATAAAGGAATATCAAACTTTTATATATTAGGAGGAACTGGTGCTGTCAGTGGTAATGCAGAAGATGCAATAAGCTTTGACAAAGATACAGAAATATTAAATATTCAAAATGCATTAAACACATTTTATGATGGATTTAATCAAGAAGATGTGAACAAAGTACTATCAGTTGTGTCACCTGAAGCTTATTCTACCTTTGATTCACTTCCGGAATATTTTAATTTGCTAAATGAACATTATATGACCATAACAAACAATATCATTTCCATTAATATTACTTCTTTGACTTATAATACTTGCATCATTATTTGTTCATTAAAAACTACATCTATGTGTTATTCTAATGGTGTCACTAATAGTTACACATCACCCGTAAAAGCAACATTAATTAAAACTAATGGCAAGTGGTATTTAACCCATATGCCAACTAGAATTTAATTGATAAAATCTATAAAATTGCAACCAAATATTAAAATAAAAATCTTCAAAATCACAAAGATTTTGAAGATTTTTATTTTTTATTTATAAAATTTCTTTATAGTCTGACATACAAAATCTACTTCATCTTCAGTAATTTCAGGATATATTGGAAGTGCCAATATATTTTCACATGTCTTTTCAGCTATTGGAAAATCTCCTTTTTTATAACCTAAATAGCTGAAGCATTTTTGAAGATGAAGAGGCACTGGATAATATATACTATAGCCAATTTCATTCTGCTTTAAGAACTCTGCTAATTCGTCTCTTCTTTCAGCTAATATATTAAACACATAATAAACCTGCTTTTGATTTACTGCTCCTTTAGGAATTTTAACAGCTTCAATCCCTTTTAATCTTTCTTTATACCAATTAGCAACTATTTCTCTCTTTTTTATAGCATCATCTATATATTTCAATTTTACTGATAAAACTGCTGCTTGAATTGTATCTAATCTTGAATTGTATCCTAAATATTCATAATGATACTTTTTGGTTGCACCATGTACTCTGTATATTTTTGCAAGTTTTCCAAGCTCTTCATTGTTAGTTACTATCATGCCGCCATCGCCATAACATCCAAGTGTCTTAGTTGGGAAGAAAGAAAATACTCCCATATCTCCAACAATTCCTGAATGTATATAATCTTCGCCATTTCCTTTCCATCTCATTCCAAAAGATTCTGCTGCATCTTCAAGAACCTTTAAGTTATGTCTATGAGCAATATCCATTATTTTATCCATATCTGCCATTTGAGAAAATAAGTGAATTGGTACTATACCTGCTGTTTTATCAGTCACTCTTTCCTCAATTTTATTTGCATCAATATTAAAGGTTTCTGGATCAATATCTACAAACACAGGAACAGCTTTATGTTTTGCAATACATGATGTAGAAGCTAAAAATGTAAATGGAGATGTTATAACTTCTTTTCCATCCTTAAAGCCTAATATATCTGATGCTAAAACCAGGGCATCTGTTCCTGAAGCCACTCCAGCAGCATATTTAGCACCTGTATATTCCTCTACTGCTTTCTCAAAATCACCTACCTGCTTACCTAATGTGGAGATTCCATTTTGTATCACGTTAAAAATAGCACTATCAAACTCTGCCTTTTTTTCATTATATTCTCTTGTTGAAGTATAAAAATTTACTTTCATTTTTTTCACCTTTCTATATTTTATTGGAGCTTTGCAACCTAGGATTGTATGTTTTTAATATTTTCAATAGTCTTAATAAGCTCTTTAACAACATATTCTGCATCTTCCTCAGAAAGTAATGAATATAAAGGAACACTAATTTCATTTGCATATTGGTTATATGCATTAGGATAATCTTTAATATCATATCCTATACTTTTATAGAAGCTGAACATTGGAAGAGGAGTAAAATGTACATTAGTTGCAATTCCTTTATCTGCCATAACCTGTATTGCTTCACCACGCTGCTTTTCTGTAAGACCTTTGATCCTAAGTGGGTAAAGGTGGTAACAGGTTTCTGTTTCTCCATCTTTACTGAATGGTATTTCTGCCCAGCCATATTTTGATAAAAATTTATTATATATATCAACTATTGATTTTCTCTTTTTAATCATGCTCTCATAACGCTTAAGCTGAACTAATCCAATAGCTGCCTGTATGTCTGTCATGTTGCACTTCATTCCATCTATAACTACATCATACTGCCATGCTCCAGCTTTCATCTTAGAAAGGGCATCCTTTGTCTGTCCTCCAAGAGAAGTGTATTTAAACTCACGATATAAATCCTTCTTGCCTGAAAAATTGTTATCATTAAATACAATAGCACCACCTTCAGCTGTAGTAAAGTTCTTTACAGCATGGAATGAAAATACATGAAAATCACATTGACTGCCTACTTTTTTGCCTTTGTATACAGCTCCAAATGCATGAGCTGAATCAGCAATCAAAACTATATCTTCTCTTCCTAAATCTTTAAGCACAGCTTTTATTGCATCATAGTCAACTGGCACTCCTGCAAAATCTACTGGAATTATTGCCTTTGTTTTAGGTGTAATTATTTTATAAAGTTTCTGTTCATCAAGCATAAAAGTGTTTTCTTTAACATCTGCAAATATTGGCTTTATGCCTCTATGTACTATTACATTAGCAGTTGCTGTATATGTGTATGGTGTTGTAATAACTTCATCTCCTGCTTTAATATCAAGAACCTTTAAAATAAGTTCAAGTCCTGCTGTATTACTAGATACCATAACTGCATAGTTAGTACCGCAGTATTCTGCCATCTCCTTCTCCAATTTAGCCACTTTAGGTCCTGATGTAATCCATCCTGACTGGAGAACCCCTACAACTGCATCAGCCTCCTCCTTTGTAATATCTGGTGGTGAAAACGGAATAACTTTACTCATTTTATAATCCTGCCTTTCCTTTTAATCCTTTACTTTTTAACTCCATAAAAAAAGCCTGTATCCTTAGTTATAAAAATTCCATTTAGCTTTTTTATTTCTTCTTTTAAGGACTGCTCAAAAACTTTTAACTTACTATCATTAATTTTCTCTCTAAAATTCTCAGGTATTGAAAATAAATAATCCATTAATGCTTCAGCATCTGTAATTATTAAATTATCCTCATATCTTTTTATTATAACCTCTTTAAACCATTTTGAAACTATTGTAAACCCATTTTCTAATTGAAATGATTCAGTATAATTTTTATTATCACTTTCACTCATTTCAGTTCCAAGTTTTTCTGCAATCTGCCTAAGCTCTGCCATATGCTTTTTACCAACTGTAGATGCATAAAAATGTCCTCCATCTTTAAGAACCCTATGAATTTCAGAAAATGCCTGTTCTTTATTATCCACATGATAAAGCATATTATTTGCAATAACTGCATCAAAACTGCTGTCTTCATATGGAATGTCTCTTACATCAACTAATTTAAGCTTAAATCTGCTCTTATAATTTGCAAGATTAATTTGTGCATCCTTTAACATACCCTCAGAAAAATCTGTTAACGTTATATCCCAGCTTAAAGGAATTTTCTTATAATTTTTAATCCATAAACTAGCATCACCACAGCCTATTTCTAAAATTTTTGCATTTTGAGGAAGACTAAGCTGATCAAAAAACCATTCCATCCATCCATATTTATTTATACTGAAAAGTTCATGTATTCTTATTCTAGCTCTTAAGTTAGAGGCATTTTGATACTGAATACTCCATTTCTTATCCATATTAAGTACATTAATTATGTTTACAAACTTATCCCAATTAACTGCTTCATTTTCATTTGTCATATGTAAAGCTTCATTAATAGCACTCTTTACCATAGTCATATGATGAATTTTTTCATCAATTATTTTACCTTGTATTTCTAAAGAATTTTTGAAGCTGTTATCATTTGTATCATTTTTTACGATATTTGAAATATCCTCTAGAGACATACCAATAAATTTTAAAGTCAATATTTTCTGAAGTCTGGCAAAGTCTTGTCTGCTGTATAACCTATGACCTGATTCTTTATGTGCACAAGGTTTAAGAAGTCCTATCTTATCATAATACCTTAATGTCCTTAAAGTAATGCCCGCTTTAGACGCAAATTCTCCAATTGTAAAAAGTTTTTCTTCATTAAACATAATAATCACCTTAATTTACTAAAACAAGAAAGTATATTTAACATATATTATTATAATACATTACCTTACGTCAATTTCAATACTTATTTTTTAATTTATAATAATATTTTATATTGACTTATTGCAATTATTATGTATAATATTTTTTAAGAAGTTTAGTATTTTTAAACTTTATGTTTAGAAATATTATCAGTTAGTAATACTAAACTTTTTGTTTAATATATATACATTAGAAGGTGCTTTATGGAAATTGGAGATAAAATTAAAAGACTGAGAATTGAAAAACAATTAACTCAGGAAGAACTTGCTAATAGATGTGAATTATCTAAAGGTTTTATATCACAAGTGGAAAGGGATTTAACATCTCCTTCTATTTCAACTTTGACCTATATTCTAGATGTACTTGGAACAAATTTAACTGAATTTTTCAGTGAAGACTGTCAGGAAAAAGTTGTATTTACAAAAGAAGATATGTTTGAAACCTCTGATGATAAATTAAAATATAATCTAATGTGGCTTGTATCAAATTCTCAGAAAAATTCTATGGAACCAATCCTTATTACTTTAGAGGAAGGCGGCAGATACACAGAAGAAGAACCTCATGAGGGTCAGGAGTTTGGTTATGTACTTTTAGGTACGATAACGCTCCATCTTGGCAGCAAGAAATATAAGGTAAAAAAAGGTGAGAGCTTTTATTTTAAACCTGATGCAAACCACTTTATATCAAACTTTGGCAGCAGCATAGCAAAAGTAATTTGGATAAGCAGTCCTCCATCATTTTAACTTATATACTATCCTCATTCACAAAGCTTCAATAAACTTCCAAAAGAAGCTTCTCTCCGCTATTATTTATAAATTAAGTGGAACTAAATGTGTCCGAGAAAAGTATAAATGCCATAATTAAATTATATATAGAAAGAGGTGTCAATTTTGAATTCCCCTAAGAATGATTTAATTCTTGAACTAAAAAATATTACAAAAAAATATGATAATACTACAGTACTTGAAAATTTAAATCTATATGTTAGAAGAAATGAATTTATTACACTTCTTGGACCAAGCGGCTGCGGAAAAACAACTACTCTAAATATTATTGCCGGCTTTGAAACTGTAGATTCAGGAATTATATGTTTTGAAAATCAAACTATTAATCTTGTTCCTCCGCATAAAAGGCAGATAAATACTGTATTTCAGAAGTATGCATTATTTACTCATATGAATGTATATGAAAATGTTGCATTTGGACTTAGAATAAAAAAGCTTCCTAAAAATGAAATTGATATAAAAGTCAAAGCTATACTTAAATTAGTTGACTTAGAGGGCTTTGAAAAAAGAGCAACAGACTCATTAAGCGGAGGTCAGCAGCAAAGAGTTGCTATTGCCAGAGCACTTGTTAATGAACCAAAGGTGCTCCTGCTTGATGAACCTTTAGGTGCATTAGATTTAAAACTTAGAAAAGAAATGCAGCTTGAGCTTAAAAAAATTCAAAAAAAACTTGGCATTACTTTTATTTTTGTTACTCATGATCAAGAGGAAGCATTAACTATGTCTGATACTATAGTTGTAATGAACAAAGGTAAAATTCAGCAGATAGGGAAACCTGAAGACATATATAATGAGCCTAATAACAAATTTGTAGCAAAATTTATTGGAGACAGCAATATTCTAGATGGAATAATGCTTGAAGACTACAAAGTTAAATTTGAAGATAAGATATTTAATTGTGTAGATTCAGGCTTTCAAGAAAATGAAAATATTGAAGTTGTAATAAGACCTGAAGATATAAAAATAGTACCTTATGAAACAGGAATGCTTAAAGGCATTGTTAACTCAATAATATTTAAGGGTGTACATTATGAAATTGAGGTTGAAATAAACAATAAAAAATGGCTGATTCACAATATAAAGCATGTTAATACTGGAGAAAAAATAGGTATTGATATATATCCAGATGATATTCATATAATGAGAAAGATTAGTGAAGCAGTATGAAAGGAAAAAAATCATTAGCACAATATCCATACATTATTTGGAGCATTATTTTTATTGTAATACCTCTTTTACTTGTTTTATACTTCAGCCTGATAAACAGTAATGGCATATTAACCTTGGACAATTATAAAAAACTTTTAAACAGCAGATATTTAGGTGTTTTTATAAGTTCTATAAAATTAGCACTTATTTCTACTATAATTTGTTTTGTTCTAGGATATCCTGTAGCATATATTCTTTCAAAGTCACCAGAAAAAATAAGAAATATACTTATGCTGCTGCTTATTATTCCTATGTGGATGAACTTTTTACTAAGAACATACGCTTGGATGTCCATAATTGGCAGGAACGGAGTTATAAATAATATTCTTAATACAATCGGCATCCCTTCTATGAACATTCTATATACTGATAATGCTGTAATATTAGGTATGGTATATAACTTTCTGCCGTTTATGATTATTCCTATATATACAATCTTAACAAAAATTGATAAAGACGTAATAAAAGCCGCAAAAGACCTTGGTGCTGATAGAATAATAGTGTTTAAAAAAGTTGTATTTCCATTAAGTATACCTGGTGTTATGTCTGGCATTACTATGGTTTTCATGCCTGCTGTTTCCACCTTCGTAATTTCAAATCTCCTTGGAGGAGGTCAGTTTATGCTTATTGGAAATCTTATCGAACTGCAATTTACTACTGTTGGAGATTGGTATTTTGGTTCTGCTATTTCTATTATAATGATGATTATTATACTAATATCCATGGCTATACTGTCTAGATATGGAAACAAATCTGAAAAGGAAGGCGGCAGTGTACTATGGTAGAAAAATTTCTTAAAAGAATTTATTTAACTTTAACCTACATTTTTTTATATGCTCCTATACTTTTCCTGATTATATTTTCTTTTAATAAGGAAAAAAATTCATCAAAATGGACTGGCTTTACATTAAAATGGTACCAAGCACTTTTAAATGATGATAGAATACTAAGAGCATTACTTTATACAGTATTAGTTGCTGTTATTGCCTCTGTTATTTCTACTATACTTGGAACAATAAGTTCACTTGGTATATATAAAATGACAGGATGGAAAAAGAAAGTTATGCTTAATATAAACTATATTCCTGTACTAAATCCTGATATAGTTACTGCAATTTCACTTATGACATTGTTCTTGTTTGTTAAGCTTCCATTTGGACTGACAACACTTATTCTATCTCACATTGCATTTTGTACTCCTTATGTAATTTTATCAGTACTTCCAAAGTTAACACAGCTGCCTGAAGATCTTGTAAAAGCAGCTCTTGACCTTGGAGCAACACCAAGCTGTGCACTAAAAAAAGTAATACTTCCTCAAATTAAATCAGGAATTTTTGCAGGATTTTTAATATCTTTCACAATGTCTATTGATGATTTTGTTATAAGCTTTTTTAATACAGGAAATGGAGTATCAAATCTTTCAATAGAAATTTTCTCAATGGCAAGAAGAGGATTAAGTCCAGTGATAAATGCTTTATCAACATTAATGTTTATCACAATTTTCATATTATTATTTCTTGCTAATGGAAAAAGTTTATTATCTAAGGGAGGCCAAAAATGAATAAATTAAAAAAATTATTAATATCAGCTTCTGCAGCTTCTATTCTATGCTCGATGCTCAGCGGGTGCAATTTAGCAAGTAATTCAAAAGACACTATTAACGTATTCAACTGGGGCGAATATATTGATGAAAGCATACTTAAAGATTTTACAAATGAAACAGGTATAAAGGTCAATTATGAAACATTTGCTACTAATGAAGAAATGTATGAAAAAATAAAATCAGGTACAAATAACTATGACCTTATATGTCCTTCTGATTATATGCTTCAAAGAATGATAAAAGAAAACCTGGTTCAAGAAATTGATTACAGTAAGCTTACAAATTATGCAAATATAGATGATAAATATAAAAGCCAGCCCTATGACCCTGATAATAAATATTCAATACCATATATGTGGGGAACCATAGGTATTATATATGATAAACAAAAAATTAAAGATAATATTGACAGCTGGAATACACTTTGGGACAAAAAATACAAAGATCAAATTTTTATGTCTGATGATATGCGTAATTCTATAGGAATATCACTTTTAAGACTTGGCTTCTCAATAAATTCAACTAATACTGATGAAATAAAAAAAGCTTCAGATGAGCTTATAAAACAGCGTAAAGGTACAAATCCAGTTTATATAGGTGATCAAGTTAAGGACTCTATGAGAAATGGTGAAAAAGAAATCGCTGTAATTTATTCAGGTGATGCTGAGGTTTTAAAAAACGAAAATCCAGGCAGGTTTGAATATGTAATTCCTAAAGAAGGAACTAACCTTTGGTTTGATTTATGGGCTATTCCTAAAAACTCAAAAAACAAAGATAATGCTGAAAAGTTTTTAAACTATCTGCTTGATGCGAAAGTAAATAAGAAAAATGTTGATTTTATTGGATACGCTACACCAAATAAAGCAACTCTCCCTTTATTAGACACAAAAACTACAAGTGACAAAACTGCTTATCCTGATAAATCAGTTTTAGATAAATGCCAAGTATTTATTGACTTAGGAGATGCTAAAAAAACTTATAGTGACGCATGGCTGCAGATAACAGCAAAATAAAAATAGAATGCTGAGTTTTTTAACTAAAATGTTAAAAAGCTCAGCATTCTTAAATATATCAGTTTATATAATTATATTTCTTGGAATAAAGCAGTAGATAAATATCTTTCACCAGTATCTGGTAATAAAGCAACTATTATTTTACCTTTATTTTCAGGTCTTTTTGCAAGTTGTGTTGCTGCAAAAGTTGCTGCTCCTGAAGATATTCCTACTAGTAAACCTTCATTCTTTGCTAATGATCTTGAAGTTTCAAAGGCATCTTCATTCTTAACTGGTATTATTTCATCAATAATATCTTTATTAAATACATCTGGAACAAATCCTGCTCCTATTCCTTGTATTTTATGTGGTCCTGGTTTTCCACCTGATAATACTTGTGAGTCAAAAGGTTCAACTGCTACAATTTTTACATTTGGATTTTTCTTCTTTAAAGCTTCTCCAACTCCTGTTACTGTACCACCTGTTCCAACTCCTGCTACAAATATATCTACTTTTCCATCCGTATCTCTCCATATCTCTTCTGCAGTAGTCTTTCTGTGAATTTCAGGATTTGCTGGATTTTGGAATTGTTGTGGTATAAAAGAATTTTTATTTTCTTTTGCAAGCTCTTCAGCTTTTTTTATAGCACCTTTCATTCCTTCTGTTCCTGGAGTTAAAACTAATTGGGCACCAAGTGCTTTTAATAAGTTTCTTCTTTCAACACTCATTGTTTCAGGCATTGTAAGAATTAATTTATATCCTTTTGATGCAGCTACAAAAGCTAATCCTACACCTGTATTACCACTAGTTGGCTCAATGATTACTGTATCTTTATTAATTAATCCTTTTTCTTCTGCATCTTTAATCATAGCATATCCAATTCTGTCCTTAACACTTCCAGCAGGATTGAAATACTCTAACTTTGCAATAACTTCTGCTTGTAACCCCTTTGATTCGTTGTAATTTGTGAGCTCCAATAATGGAGTATTTCCTATTAAATCTACTAATTTCTTTGCTATTTTTGACATTAATACTACCTCCCATAATTTAAATTAGTTAAAATATGCTTATTTATTTAATTACTTTTATACCTTACTTTCCTCATCACATTTAGTTACAATTAATTTATAAATGATAGCAAATTTAAGCTTCCTTTAGAAATTTATTAGTACTTTGTGATTGAGGATATCATAACTCATATAAACAAATTCTTTATATCCGAGAATTCTTATATGTTTTATTAATATTATAATATCATTTTATTTTTTATTTGTCTATAGTTTTTTTAATTTTTATAATACTTATGATTTTAGTGTATTTAATTATCTAAAGCTTGCTGCAAATCTTTTATAATATCATCTGCATTTTCTATTCCAACAGACAATCTTAATAACCTTTCATTAATCCCAAGTGTATCTCTTATTTCTTTAGGAA
>JAUZPN010000008.1 GCA_030705885.1 Bacillota bacterium
TATCACATATACTTTATTTTCAAAATAATAAATTTATAATATAACTCACTATATTATACATAATTATCCCTTGAAATTTCAAGCTAAATTTAAAATATATATGCAATATTATAAAATAGTAAAAAAATAAAGGAGCTTTTGCTCCTTTATTTTTTACTATTTTATTTTACCTTCATAATCAGCAATCATTCTTTTTACCATTTCTCCACCAACAGAACCATTTTGTCTTGAAGTTAAGCTTCCTTTATCAATAGCAGAATAATTCGTAAGACCAATTTCACTTGCTACTTCAGTTTTAAATTTGTTAAGTCCTGCTTTTGCTCCTGGAATTACATTTGCCATAATAAATCATCTCCATTTTATTTTTTTAACACTTTAGTGTTATGCTATGAGTTTGCTCATTTTTAAGAAATATAATCTATTAAACTAAAGGAAAAATATCCAGAATATTAATAGAGACGACTATACTATCCTTATTCACAAAGTTCTACTACATTTTAAAAAAGCTTCTCCTCGCTATCATTTACAAATTAATTGAAACTAAATGTAATGAGAAAAGTATAATTTGGTATAATAAAAGTATTTTTTGAATATAATTTAAATTGTATTTGTGGAAAAGTATATTATATTTTGGATGTAAAATATATGTTTGGTTTACATTTATTTATATTTACATAATTTTTATTATGTAAACTAATAATACAAACAAAAAGCGAATTAATCATTAAAAATTTAATTCGTTTTTTTCTCTAGTATATTCACTCACAAGGATAAACAATTCCCCATGTTTTACGCAATTCATCCATTATTTTCATCAATTTAATAATTTCATTATGCGGCATTTCTTCACATTCAATCTTTCCATTTTCAATTGCTTTAATACTGGAATAAACCTCATATTCATATCCTGTAATTTGACCTGGTCTTTCATAATAAACAATACGATTATAAGAATTATCAAAAACAGAAATGCTTTCAAAATTATTAATATTTTCAATTATAATAAAACCTTTATCTCCATGAATAACACCCTTCCTATCACTTACAGAAAGCATAGAACTATTCAGAACTGCCATTTTTCCATCTTCATATATCATTGTAATACTGTCTTGTTCATCAACACCAGTTTTAGTATATGTACAAGTTGAAACTATATCTTTGTATCCACTTCCAAAAATAATACACGCAAAGTTCAATACATATATTCCAACATCCAAAAGAGCACCTCCTGCCAAATTAGGATCTGTAAGACGTGCTTTTTTATCAATGTCGTATCCTAGATTAGCTGTAAGCATTGTTGGTTCTCCTATAATTCCGCTGTTAATAATTTCCTTTATCTTTGAAAGAAAAGGCATATATCTAGTCCATATAGCTTCTGTTACAAAAATATTTTTTTCCTTTGAAATTTTTAATAATTCGATAGCCTGTCTTGCATTTACTGTAAAAGCTTTTTCTATTAATACAGCTCTTCCGTTTGTAATACACAGCTTTGCTCCTGAAAAATGTTCTGAATGTGGAGTAGCAATATATACTAAATCTATATTATTATCAGATGCCAATTCTTCATATGAACCATATGATTTCTCAAATCCATGCATATCAGCGAATTGTTTTGCTCTATTAATATTTCTTGAACCTACAGCATAACAATTAACACCATTCATGTTTTTTAAAGTATGTGCCATTTTAGCTGCTATATTACCAGTACCCATAATAGCAATATTATATATTTTCATTAAAATCACCCCTTCTTAATTAATATCTTTTTTCTATAACATTTATATATACTTCCCATTTGTATCTCAAATATGCTTACAATAACAGCTCCTACTGCTTTTCCATAAAACGATTGCAGTGCTTTCCTGTAGATTGATATACTATAATATTCGGTGTTTGTTTTGATTTTACTCCAAAAAGCTTACATCCATAAGGAAATCTTGTATCCCAAGTTATATAATAATACTTGCATTTTCTGCAATTAATTGTTTTTACATCCACTTCCATTACCTTTCCTTTCAATCATTATTATTCTAATTTACTTGTTTTGATTTTACAACAAGTTCATAGAATATATCAATATCTATTTTCTTTTCAGTATATTTACATTCTCCAAATATAGTACACTTTTTAAAATACTTATATTGAAATTTTATTGTGTAATTTGTAAAATATAGAATATAAACAATAAAAGAAAGAAGTGATTTAAATGTATTCACATGCAGTATTAAAAAGGTTTGTTAAAGATTATTCATTACCTATACAAATAGTGCAGGAACCTTATTTTATGTACTTTATTAATTTATATGATAAACAATATGATATAATTAATAAGTTTAATTTATTACAAGAAGCTATAAAACAATCAGGTTCAGAAGATAATTTTTTAAATGAATATTATAAAATAAGAGATAATATAATTACTTCTATTGAAAAATTAGATAAATATAAAGAATATAATACAATAAAAATGGATAATTATAATGTTCCTAATAATAGTTATCCTTCACATGATATATTTAATATGAGTAATGTAAATAAATATTTTTTATCTATAGATTTAAAGAAAGCTAATTTTCAAGTTTTAAAATTATTTTATCCTGAATTAGTTTTTAACAGCAATACTTATCAAGAATTAATAGGGAAATTTACTAATTTAGAATATATGAAAGAAAGCAAATATTTAAGACAAGTTATTTTTGGTAATATGAATCCTAAAAGACAAATAAAACTTGAAAGATTTATAATTCAAAAAATATTAGATTTTATATTGGAAAAAGGATTTTTTAAAGAAAACCAAATAAGAATGGTTAGCAATGATGAAATAATATTTGAATTAGATTCTTCAGAAGATTATGATTTATGGAAAGCTGATTACATAAAATTAATAAATTCAATTAAAAATGATTTAAATTATGAAGTTGATATTGAAATTTATAAATTATTAAATATTGAAGGAAGTACAAAATATTTTGTTAAAAAATTAGTAAATAAAAAAGGATATGAATTAATGTGTATACCTATAGTATATTTTGCTCAAATCTTTAAAAAATATAATAATATACAGTTAGAAGATAATGATTTATTATTTTATTATGAAAATCAAATATGTAAATTTATGAATCCATTAAATCTTAAAAGTGAGGATAATAATGATGAATATTCAACAGATGAAAGATAAAATAAATAGTTCAGAATATAACTTTTTAAGAAATGATAATAAACTTAAAAATAATATAATACTTTTAACAACTGGAGGAAGCTACGCTTATGGCACTAATATAGACACTTCAGAACATACCAGCGATTTTGATGTAAGAGGTATATTTCTGAACTCAAAAAAAGAACTATTAACTATGAACTGTTATGATAAACCTATTGAAAATCGTGATTTAGATTGTGTGATATATCCATTAAAGCAAATAATAACTTTATTATCTAATGTAAATCCAAATATATTAGAAATTTTAGGTACTAAAGAGGAGCATTTATTTATCTGTACCAAAGAAGGAAGATTATTAAGAGATAATACTAATATATTTTTATCTAAAAAAGTTTATGCTTCATTTGGAGGATATGCAATTGCACAGCTGAGAAGGCTTCAAAATGCATTAGCCAGAGACAGCTACCCTCAAGCTCAAAAAGAAAAACATATTTTAGGAAGCATTGAAAAACAA
Organism: Bacillota bacterium; assembly: GCA_030705885.1. Taxonomy (GTDB): domain Bacteria; phylum Bacillota; class Clostridia; order Clostridiales; family Clostridiaceae; genus JAUZPN01. The sequence goes on from JAUZPN010000008.1 coordinate 3,675, forward strand.
ATGTTAAGTTTTATTGATAGATATAAAGAGTTCACAGAAAATGACTTAAATTTATATATTTCTGAATCTGATAAAGAATCTTATGATTATGAAATATTTATAGATATTAATCTTAAACATTATCCATTAAGAGATTTAAAAGGTATGTATGGTGAAATGACTCAAGTTGTTAATGATTATGATTGTTTAAATCATAGGAACAGTAAAAAAGATCAAATACATTTATTAAAACATTCAATGCATCTAATTAGATTATTAATTACTGGTACTGAAATATTAGAAGGTAAAGGAATTACTACTTATAGAGAAAAAGATAAAGATTTGTTATTAGACATTAGAAATGGTAGATATTCTTATGAAGAAATATTTGAAATGGTAGATGAATATGATAAAAAATTTAAATATGCAGGAGAAAATAGCAGCTTACCTGTCAAACCAGATTACGATAAAATTAATCAATTAGTTATAAAAATTAATCAAGAGGTTATTAATAATACTTATGAAATATAAATAATTAGGGACATCACATAAATGTGTGTCCCTTTTCATGTTACAATATAATACAGATCAAGCCTCCTGTACCCTCATTAATAATTTTCTGAAGTGTTTTCTGCATTTTAACTTGGATGTCTTCAGGCATTTTAAATAATTTATTTTGTAATCCTTCTTTAACTAAAATCTCTAAAGATTTACCAAACATGTCACTCTGCCATATCTTTGATGGATCGCTTTCAAACTGTTCAAGTAAGGATTTAACAAGCTCTTCGCTTTGCTTTTCTGTACCCATTATTGGTGATACTTCTGTTTCTATATCTGCCTTTATAAAATGGAGTGATGGTGCACTTGCTTTTAACTTTACTCCATACCTATTTCCCTGCTTAACAATTTCAGGTTCTTCAAGTTTCATTTCTGAAAGCTGTGGAGCTACTAGACCATAGCCTGTCTCATTAACATCCTTTAATGCTGATTCAATCTTATCATACTCAATTTTAGCTTTATAGAGAATTTTTATTATACTTAATAATTCATTCTCATCCTTTATTTCAGAGCCGCAGACTTCACTTAATACTTTATAAAATAAACCTGATTTTGGAACAAGTAAAACTCTTGCAGTACCTTCTCCCATATTAAGTTCGTTTATTGCGGAAGTTCCCAAAAATTCATATTCAGTAAAGTTATCAAGAGATTTTTTTATATCTCTTACCTTAGAAATATTATTGCTTAAATCCTTTACTAAATTAATAAAGTTAGTCTTCAACCAATGTTTGGATTCAAGTTTATCAATCCATTCTGGCATATCAATATTTATTTCTTTTATTGGGAACTCTTTAAGTACTCTCTGAAATACACTTGCTATGTCATCTTCCTTCATGTTTACAACATCCATTATTTGAACTGGAACATCATATTTTTCTTCAAGATCTCTTTTTAATGAAACAGTATTTGGATCATAAACATGTGATGAATTTAAAACTATAATAAAAGGCTTATTTATAGCTTTTAATTCATTTACAACTCTTTCTTCAGCTTCAATATATTCTTCTCTGTTAATGTCTGTTATTGAACCATCTGTTGTTACTAATAGCCCTATTGTTGAATGTTCATTGATTACTTTCTTTGTTCCAAGCTCTGCTGCTTCTTCAAATGGAATTTCATGATCATACCATGGAGTTGTTACCATTTTAGGACTTTCACCTTCTGAATAACCTAATGCTCCTTTAACAATATATCCTACACAATCTACCATCCTAACTTTAAACTTTGTACTGTCGTTAAGTGATATTTCTACAGCTTCATTAGGCACAAATTTTGGTTCTGTTGTATGAATAGATTTTCCAGAAGCACTTTGCGGCAATTCGTCTTTTGCCCTTTGCTTTTTGTAGGCATTATCTATATTTGGTATTACCATTAAATCCATAAATCTTTTTATAAAAGAAGATTTTCCTGTTCTTACTGGTCCTACTACGCCTACATAAATATCGCCTTGAGTTCTTTCTGCTATATCTTTATATATATCAAAATTTTCCAATGCATACCCTCCCACTAATTACATATTGTTAGTATATATATATTTAGTGGATATTATTTTTATTACAACAAAAATATATTATTTTATTGTTTAAACAGTGTTACTTAAAACTTTATTGTTTAATTTTCCTGTTAATTTGAAAAGTACATAAGCTATAATATTCAGCATAAAAAACATAACAATCCATATAATATTCAGCCTTCCATAACCATAAGCTTTTATACTTGCCCAAATTCCAAAAAGAATCCAATATATTATTATAGATATATACATACATTTTGTAATTAGAACTGTGAAATTTACCATATCATCAAAATTTTTATCAAAAGTTTCATTCATTCTAATTTCTATATAGCAAGTGTTACTTCCAGATTTAAACATCTGAGAAAAAGTTTTAAAATAATAATTTTGATTATAGAATTCTCCCTTATAACAATAGTCAGTATTATTATAATTAATATTTGAAATAAAATCATTATATGATATATTTTGTGGTAATAAAAATATATATATAGATTTAAGTCTAGTATTTATTCCATTAAGATGTTTACTTCTCTCTTTAATAATGTTATCTAAATTATCTTTATTAATATTTTTATCATTTTTAATACTATCCTGAATATGAGAAATTAAGTAGTCATATTCCGCCTGTCCAGAATTATTATAACTTTGTGATAAATAATTTTGACCAATTAATGTTGATATAAGTAAAGTTATTGATATAGTAAAAAATACTATTATTGCAATTAAAATTCCTGTAATACCATAATGTTTTTTATTGAAAATACTTTTTAATTCATTTTTTATTTGTTTATTATTTCCAAACCGTTCCAAAGCTATTTTGATACTTTCTTCTTCTGTTTTACCTGTTGCTTTAATCTCATCTATAGTAAGTTTCAAATGCTCCTTCATTTCACTCTTTAATGCATTTATTTCTTCTGGACTACCTTCAACATTTTCATATATAGATTCAATATACTTATCTAATTTATTCATTATTATACCTCCTATAAAAATAAATCTATTATATCCTTAAAAAAATTCCATTCCTCAATTTTTTTTGATAAATATTCTGTACCTTCATTTGTAATTTTATAATATCTTCTTCGCCCACCCCCTGTTTCTGTATCGTCCCAATATGGAGATATTAATTTGCAGTTTTCCAATCTTTTTAGGACAACATATAAAGTTCCTTCCTTAATCTCAAATTTATCTCTACTTATACTTCTTATTCGTTTTGAAATTTCATATCCATATAAGTCTTCTTTCTTTAGTAAGCTTAGAATTATACTTTCTATATAACCTTTTATCATTTCTTTATCTATTTCCAAATTATTCACCTCCAAAATCATTATACTATAAACTACTCTATAAAGTAAAGTACATTGCAGTATAAATATCTAATTATTATCTGATGTATCGTAAACATTAACTTATATATTATTTGTATTATAATTAAAATAATAATGCCGAGCAAAATATCCATAATTTAAGGATTTTTGCTCGGCATTATTTAATAAGTTTCGTCTTTCTTTTCTCTTGTCATAAGTTCATATACTGCAGCTTTAGGTTCTAAACCTTCATATAAAATTTTGTATAATACATCTGTTATAGGCATAGAAACTGCCATCTTTTTCTTTAATTCATAAAATGCTTTACAAGCTGTAATTCCTTCTACAACCATTCCTACCTGCTTGACTGCATCTTCCATTTTCATACCCTGTCCAATTAGTATACCTGCCCTTCTATTTCTGCTGTGCATACTTGTACAAGTAACTATCAAATCACCCATACCAGTAAGTCCATAGAAGGTTTCTCTTTTTCCGCCCATTTTTAATCCAATTCTTATTATTTCACTCATGCCTCTAGTCATTAATGCTGCTTTTGAATTATCTCCATAACCTATACCATCTGAGATACCAGCTGCAAGAGCAATTATATTTTTTACAGCTCCACCTATTTCAATACCAATAATATCTTCATTTGTATAAACTCTAAATTTATCAGTTATAAATAAGTCTTGAACTTCTTTTGCATATTTCATATCTTTTGAAGAAACTACTACAGTTGTAGGGATTTCAATGGATACTTCTTCAGCATGGCTGGGACCTGAAAATACTACTACTGGATTTGAAGGAAGCTCTTGACTTACCACTTCTGATAATCTTATATCTGTTCCCTCTTCAATTCCTTTTGCAATTGATATTATAATCTGACCTTGTTCAATAAATTCACTAAGCTTTTTACTGATATTTCTTATAACATGTGATGGCACAGCCAAAACTATAAATTTACTGTCTTTAAGTGCTTCTTTCATATTTGTATATGCTTTAATAGTATGTGGTACTTCTACATTTTTTAAATATTTAGAATTTTTATGGTTATTATTAATATCATCAACAACATCTTGACTTATATCAAATATTTTTACCATTTCACCTTTATTAGCTAATAAAATTGAAAGCGCAGTTCCAAAACTTCCACCGCCTAGAAATGTTACGCCTTGGCTCATATCTATTCCTTCCTTTCCCTAAATTCAATTTTAATACCAGTACCTTTAAAATCAAAGCTTTCTCTTATTTGATTTTCCAAGTATCGTTCATAAGAAAAATGTACAGTCTGTGGATCATTAACAAAGAAAACAAATACCGGCGGCTTAACGGATACTTGTGTTACATAATAAATTCTCAGTCTTTTAAGAGATACCATAGGAGGTTCTTTCATAAGTACTGCTTTATTAATAACATCATTTAATACTCCAGTAGATATTCTCTTATTATAGTTATCATAACATTCTTTTGCTAAAGTTAATACTTTATTTACTCTTTGACCAGTTTTAGCAGAAATAAACACAAAAGGTGCATAACTCATAAATGATAAACTTATTTGAAGCTTCTTTTTAAAATTATCCATAGTTCTATCATCTTTTTCTATTAAATCCCATTTATTAACTATAACCATTATAGCTTTTCCCTGCTCATGGGCATATCCTATTATTTTTTCATCTTGATCAGAAATTTCGTCTTCTGCATCAATCATCAATATACAGACATCTGCTCTTTCAGTTGCTGCTAATGTTCTTATTACACTATATCTTTCAATTTCACCTTTTATTTTGCTTTTTCTTCTAAGTCCTGCTGTATCAATGAGTATGAATTTTCCTTCTTCAGTTTCAAGATAACTGTCAATGGCATCTCTTGTAGTACCAGGTATATTACTTACAATTACTCTTTCTTCTCCTAAAAGTTTGTTAATTAATGATGATTTTCCTACATTAGGTTTACCAACCATGGCAATTTTTATATATTCATCATCTTCATCATTTATATCTTCATCGTTAAAATTAGCTACAACAGCATCAAGCATATCACCAAGACCTAATCCTTGAGCAGAAGAAATAGTGATTGGATCACCTATTCCTAGATTATAAAATTCAAAAGAATTATTTTCTTCTTTAAGGCTGTCAATTTTATTTACTACAAGAACTACAGGCTTTTTACTTTTTCTAAGCATCTGTGCTACTTCACCATCAGCATCTGTGAGTCCTTCTTTACCATCTACTATAAATATAATAACATTTGCAGTTTCAACTGCAATTTGAGCCTGCCTTCTCATTTGCGAAACAATAATATCACTATTTTCTGGTTCAATTCCACCAGTATCAATAAGAGTAAACTTGTATTTAAGCCATTCAGCTTCAGCATATATTCTGTCTCTTGTTACTCCTGGAGTATCTTCTACTATTGAAATTCTTCTACCAGCTATTTTATTAAATAATGTTGATTTTCCAACATTCGGTCTTCCTACTATAGCGACTATAGGTTTTGCCATATATATAACCCTCCTGTATTCCTTTTCTGTACTAAATAATTATTAATTATTTAGCCTCCTGTATTCCTTTTTATTTACAATTCTCATTAATTATCTGAATTAAATTTTCACCAGAATAATCACAAATTAATACTTTTCTGCCTAGTTGTTTTTCTAAATCACAGACTTTCAAATCATCTAGAAAAATATCTTCACCACTTTTCAACATATTGCTTGGTATAATAATATAATCTCCTTTTTCATTGTCTAAAAGCTGAGTAGTAATATCTCCTCCTGTAATTAATCCTGATACAGTTATTGTATTTCCAAAAAAACTATTTATAATTTTCTTTACATTAATTTTTATAGAAGCATTAATTTCTGTTATCATATATGCGGTTTTTAATATTTCTTCATAAGCTAAAACTCCAGTTATAAATGTAAAACTTCCTTCCCCAGTTTTATTCAGTTTTTTCAATCCTTTTCCTATGTTATCATTAAAAAATCTTATCATTCCTATTCCGTCTTCCAGCTGTTCAAAAGTGCCATAAAAATCATCATTTGGAAACTCCTTTTCAGCTAAAATATAAAATTCATCTGATAATCTTACAAATGGCTGCCCAATTTTTTTTATATACTTTTGCTGTAATGGAGCTATAAGTTCTATTTCTTTAATTGCTGATTCTTTATTATATGTATTTAGTTTATATAAATTTTCTCTGAAACTGGTAACTCCTACTGGTACTGCAGCTACATTTTGAACAGAGGGATACAATTTAAATAAATCTTCTACCGTTTTAAGCAATTCTTCTCCATTATTTATACCAGGACATAAAACTATCTGACAATTGATAACTATATCAGCATTTTTTAATTTTAATAGTCTTTCATATATATTTCCGGCAGTTTTGTTATTAAGCATTTTTATTCTAAGCTCTGGATTAGTAGTATGAACTGACACATTAATTGGACTTATTCTATATTTTATTATTCTATCAATATCTTCATCTTTCATATTTGTTAGTGTAACAAAATTTCCCTGCAAAAATGATAATCTAGAATCATCATCTTTAAAATAAACAGTTTTTCTCATGTTTTTAGGCAATTGATCAACAAAACAAAAAATACATTTATTAGAACAGCTTTTGGCATTATCAAGTATAGAATTTTTAAATTCTACACCTAAATCTTCTTCATATTCTTTTTCAATTTCAAGTTCCCATACTTCCCCGTCTTTCTTTTCAACTTCAACAACTATATATTCATCTGCCATTAAAAATTTGTAGTCAATTATGTCTTTAATTTCTACATTATTTATTGTTAATAATTTATCTCCAGCTTCAATCAAAAGTTCTTCTGCAATACTATTAGGAAAAACTCTTATTATTTCATTTTTCAATTTATCAACCCCTATGATGCTATGTTCGTCACATTTATACTATCCTTGGTCTCAAAGTCAAATAAATTTTCTTATAGAAATTTAGCAGGACTTTGTGCTTGAACATAGTGTATAACTGTCACTTCTTAAAATTGCTAATATTTTTTCAAAATATATTGGTAATGGAGCTTGAAATTCCATATATTTATTAGTTACTGGATGAAGAAATCCTAATAAATAAGCATGCAGTAACTGACCTTCTAAATTAAACTGTTGTTTTTTAAATCCATATACAGGATCACCTACTAGTGGATGACCTATATATGACATATGAACTCTAATTTGATGAGTTCTCCCTGTTTCAAGGCAGCATTTCACTAAAGTATAATGATTAAATCTTTCGATTACTGAATAATGAGTTACCGCTCTCTTTCCATCTCGCACAACTGTATATTTTAACCTGTCCTTTGGATCTCTTCCAAGATTCGTTTCAATAATATCTTTATCATATTTTATTCTGCCTTCAACTAGAGCATAATAAGCTCTTGTCATAGAATGGTCTTTTAACTGCTCAGATAATTTATTATGAGAAAAATCATTTTTAGCTACTACTAAGAGTCCAGATGTATCTTTATCTATACGATGTACTATTCCAGGTCTAGTTACTCCATTAATACCTGATAAGTCAGTACAATGGTTCAAAAGTGCATTTACTAGTGTACCATGATAATTTCCTGCAGCAGGATGGACAACCATTCCTTGAGGTTTATTTACAACAATTATATCATTATCCTCATAAAAGATATCTAGTGGAATATTTTCAGCTATAACGTTTAAGGATACCGGTTCAGAAATTGAAATTAATATTTTATCTTGTTTTTTTAATTTATAATTACTTTTTTTTATTAATCCATTTACTTTGACATTTCCTTTTTCTATTAATCCTTGAATAAATGATCTAGACTTGTCATTCAACATGTTTGACAAAAACACATCAATTCTAATATTTACATCTGAATCATTTACCAAAAACTCTTTCTGTTCCATTATTTGCCTTCCTTTAATATGTATATTGCTAATAATATAGTACCAATTACTACAAGAGAATCTGCAATATTAAAAACTGCAAAGTAATAAGCTGTTTTATAATGAAGAGATATAAAATCTACTACAAATCCATAATATACTCTGTCAGCAAGATTACCAATTGCACCCGAAATTATTAATGACAAGCTAATTCTGAGCAGTTTATTTTTAGGTCTGTATTTTATTAAATAAAAAATCAATGCTAAAGTAACTATAGATGTAATTATAGATAAAATAATAACTTTATTTTGAAATATACCAAAAGCAGCACCTTTATTTTTTACAAATAAAAATGAAAAATAATTATTTATGACATTAATTTCATTTACTTTTTGGAGATAATTTAATGACCATATTTTTAAAACTCTATCTAATATTAATCCAAGTATTACTATTATTATTTCCAAACCCATCCCGCCTTTGTAAACATCTTTATATAAATTTTATATTATAATGTTCTTTTGTATTGTTCATTACTTATTTTTTCAATGGGCTCTACGTAACCCTCTATGGTATCATAGTCATAGTCCTGTTCATCATAATCACCAAATTCACTAATAAGTCGTCTGTAATCATTTTTTTGAACTTCATGATAACTGTCCTCTGCATCAAAACCAACACTATCATTTGTGCTTTCCTCATTATAACCTTTAGTTAGTGTACTGTCTAATACTTTTTCTTCAACAGGCCTATTTGTCAATTCATTTTGCTTCAAAGCTGAGTTCTCATTTTGACATGTTACACACATATCTGCATATGGAAGAAAATCTAATCTTTCTCTTGGAATTTCTTTACCACATATTTTACATGTACCATATGACCCATTGTTTATATTGTTTAATGCACTGTTAATTTTTTTCATTATGGTAACTTCATGTTCTTTTATTGCCATACCTTTTTCTTTATCTTCAAGCTCAGTTGCAAGGTCTGATGGATGATTGTCGTAAAAAGATAATTCTGAAGCCATTTCACTATTTGAATTAATAGTTTCATTTTTCTCCATTTGATCAAGTGTACATAAAACATGATTTTTTTCAGCTGTAAGTTTATTTTTAAAATATTCCATATCTGTATTGTTCACAATATCACCCGCCTTAATATATTTATATCTTTTATTTATTCTTTCAAAAGTAAAAGATTTTAAACATATATTAAGCAGAAATTTATATTAAAGAACTTCCAATAAATTTTTTAAAATTTCTAATGAATTTTTTGCTGCAATATCTTTAAATTTATTAAAATCCATATGTGCTCCATTATTTGCATTATCAGAAATACTTCTTATAACTACAAACGGAATTTCATTCAAATAACAGACTTGAGCAATACTTCCTCCTTCCATTTCACATGCAGAAGCATCAAATTCTAATTTTAACCACTTTATTTTATCTATATCAGCTATAAATTGGTCACCAGTTACTATTCTGCCAATATGACAATTATGTTCAGTAACTTTTTCACTTATTTTTTTGCAAATACTAACCAATTCATTATTACATTTAAATTCATATGTATTTAAACGTGGAATCTGACCTAACCTGTCACCAAAAACAGTAGTATCCATATCATGCTGTACTAAGCTATCAGCGATAACAATATCTCCAGGATAAATATCTTCTTTTATTCCTCCTGCTACACCTACATTAATTACTTTATCAACATGAAAATCGTCCACTAGAATTTGAGTACATACAGCTGCATTAACTTTTCCAATTCCACTTTTTACAATAACAACATCCTTATTCCACAAAATTCCTTTATTAAATTCCATCATTGCTTTTGTTGTTTTAATTTCAATAACCATAGAATTAATTAATTCTATTACCTCTTCATCCATTGCTCCAATAATTCCAATTAACATTTTTCCACTTCCTTCTATATAAATCAAATTACATTATGTCTGGTTACAAAGTTTCAATATTTTTTTGCATACCATATATAGAATACATAAACACTATTTGTTTGTCAACATATACTATCTACAGTCACAAGGTTCCACTAAATTTCTAAAATAAGCTTCTCTACATTATCATTTATAAATTTAGTTGAACTAAAAAAGTATAATTAAAAATCCCACCTAGATGGTGGGATTTTTAATCATTAACAAAGAAACTTTTAATTTCATCAGAATTATTCTCTATAACTACATCAGAAGTAACATCTTTTGCTTTAAATCCGTTATCTTTTTGAATATCATTATCAGATTTTAATTCATTTAATTTATCATCAGACACATGACCTATATTGTAATTTTTCATCAATTCATTTTCTAGTCCATTAAAAATATCTAATTGAGTAATCATAAAGTTTTTAAATTTAGCTCTAAATTTTACAAAATCCTGTTTTACTCTTTCATAATCATCATTTATTTGTACTATATCATTATTAGCCTTATCTATAATTTTTTGGGCTGCATCATTAGCATTTTTTAGAATGATATCAGCTTCTTTTTGAGCATTATTTTTTGACTGATCAGCAGCAGATTGGGCGAGAATAAGAGTACTTTGAATTGTAGATTCTATTTTAGAATAATGTTCTACCTTTTCATTTAATACTGAAATTTTCTCTTTTAATGAAGAATTTTCTTTATATAAAATTTCATAATCCTCAGCAATCTTATACAGAAACTCTTCAACTTCCTCTTCATTGTATCCTCTCATTGACCTTTTAAAATCTTTATTGCTAATCTCCATTGATGTTAATTTCACTTTTATCACTCCAATTAAATATATTTTTTAATCATAAGCTTTATTCTTCCTCTTGAAGTAAGCCCAAGATTATTTATAATTATATATTTCCCATAACCTCGTATAGTTATAATAGAATTTTCCCTTAAAACTTTATTTTTTTCAAAAGTTTCAATATAATCTATTAGAACCTTACCCTTTGAGATTAGATCATTAGATGATTTCCTTGAAATTCCAGTTAATGCACTAACAATACAATCTATCCTTAATGATGTTGAAATAACTACTGAACTTTCAAATTTTACTTGCGGAATCTCATTAAGTTCATAATCGAAATCATCAACTTCACAAGGACAGTTTCCTATTGTATCTAAGTTAATTTTCAAAAAATCAACTATATCATTAAGAACTGCAATATAACAACAATCATCTTCTACAATTAAATCACCATATTTTTCTCTAATAATACCTAAGGACATAACAGCCCCTAGGTAATCTTTATGGCTTAATTTATTGAATTTAGATTTGTTTTTAATTTTTATCATGCTAATAGGATATTCTTCTGGTTCAGTTTTAGAAAAAGCAATTACTTTTCTTTCTGATTCATGAAAAATACCATATGTATAAATTTCTGTATCAAAATTATCAGATAAATTCATAAATTTTCTCCATATATTAGGTGGATAAAATTCTTTTGTAAAAACTGTTCTACTTGTTCTTTCAGATACATATAATTTATCATACAAACATGAAATGTATTGTTGTTCTGCAGTACTAAAATTCTGCATAAGCTTGTTTTTGTCCATTATTTTGTCCAATTAAATAATCCTTTACCAGAAAGTTCATTTTTAATATCTTTAGATACTTCGACATTAGATGGACTCAGAATATATACACCTTTTTCTACTTCCTGAAGTTCAGCACCCAAAGAATATACTGAACCACTGATAAAATCTACTAACCTTTGACCTAATTTTTGTTCCATTGCACATGTATTAACTACAACTATTTTTCTGTTTTTTAAATTTTCACAAATGTTAACTGCATCATCATACTCTAATGGTTTCATTATAACAATTTTAGCAATTGCAGCAGTTGCAGCAGTTTGAAGCTTTACAACTTTGCTCTTTCGTCCTGTTGATTGAATTACTGGTTCTAATTGTTCTTGTTCTTCTTCCATATTCTCCATTTCATTTTCTTCAATTTCATCACCTTCATCTAATCCTAAAAAATTCATTACTTTTGCTAACACAGCCATTTTTTACTCCCCCTATTTTATATTATAAAATCTTTTACCAAAAATGCCTTCTCCTATTCTTACCATATTACTGCCTTCAGAGACTGCATATTTATAATCATTTGTCATTCCCATAGAAAGATACTTCATCTCAATGTTATTAAATTTTCTTTCTTTTAGTTCAAGAAATATTTTGTTCATTTTACTAAAATAATATCTACATTCTGCCTTATTACCTTGTGGAATAACAGCCATTAACCCCATTACTTTAACATTTTTACAATCTTCAGAAGCTTGTACAATAGATTCAAGTTCGCTTAAATTAATACCAGTTTTTGATTCCTCTTCACCAATATTAATTTGAATTAAAACTTTGGCAGTTAATGATTTTTTTGAATATACTTTTTCAATTTCATTTAACAGCTTAATGCTGTCTAATGAATGAATTAATTCAACCTTTCCAGCTATATATTTAACTTTATTAGTCTGAAGATGTCCTATTAAATGCCATTCAGCCTCAAAATCTGCATTTTCAATTTTGTCTATAAGCTCTTGAACTTTATTTTCTCCAAAAATTCTAATTCCAGCATTATATACTTCTTTAATTTCATCTAATGTCCTTGTTTTAGATACAGCTATTAAAGTTACATTTTTAGGCAAATTAGTTTGAATTTCTTCTACTTTTTCCTTAATTGACAATTTATTACCTCCTTATATTATAAATAAGGACTTAATTATTTATTCTACATACACTGTAAAAATCCTTTATTTTTTATAAAAATATTTTCTATTTTTTTTCTTTTAAATGAGAAGTTTTTAATACATCATGATAAGCAGTTATTTTAACTGAATCCATTTGAGTAATTTCATTGTGAATACTCCTAGATGGATCTAAAAACCGTATCATATAACTATCTGGTGAAGTCATATATGTCTGCAATACCTCTTTATTTCCAATAGCATCAATATAAAATGGTGCTGCAATCTGTACCCCATTAATTAGCAAATAATCTCCGCTGCATTCTACATAAGAAGTAGAAATTATTCTTTGACCATTTACTGATATAGCTTCTGCTCCTGCAGTTTTTAAATCATTAATTATATTTGCCATATCATAATAATGTATTATTGGATTCATTGGATTCATATTTTGACCTATACTTCCATCATCCAAAAATATTTCTATTCCAGGACCTTCTACATCTGAAGTACCTGTAATTAATTGATTTTTTTTCAATTCAGCATTAATTTGTTGATATTTAGCACTTTCTGATTTACCACCATAAATATATCCTGTAATTTTTTGATTTAAATCGGTATATTGTTCCTTTAATCCTGAAATATCTTTTAAAAGATCATTTTTTGTATTTATTGCATCTTGGTATTGATTAGCACTTAAAAAATATTTACCAGGTTCACGTTTAAAGTTTATATTTAATGAAATTAATATTCCAATAATTACTGAAGCTATAAACATAAAAATTGTAGCTTCATTGTTTTTCATTTAATCACCTCATTATTTGATCTAGCTTTTTCAATTAATAATCTTCTAATAATTGCAAAGTTATCAAATATTCTACCTCCAAAAACAATTACTGCTGCAAGATAAATTGGCACACCCATTTTATCTCCAAGGTAAGCTAATGCTGCTGCTAAAACAGCATTTCCAAAAAAACCTGAAATAAATATATCTGCTTTAAAATTTTTAGATAATGTTGCTCTTATTGCACCAAATACAGAATCTAAACAAGCTAAAATTGCCACAGACATATATGGAGAAAACTTATCAGGTATATTAATCTGCCAAATTACTCCTACAAGAATACCTAATAAAAGTCCTAATAAAGCTATCATAGAAAATCCTCCTTACTGATTTACTGGATTTGCAAACTCAGTTTTAAAAACTTTGTTGTATTTTAGTATCTTTATATTATCTTGAGTTTCATAAGAATATTTTGTTATAGATTTAAAATCATCCATAGCACCTGGAAACTCTATTGCTGCTTTTAATAATTTTTTATCGCCTATTGCTTTAATTGTTATTTTCTTTTTAGGTGAAATTTTCTCATCATTTATCATAATATTTATTCCTGAATTTCTTATTCCAGTTCTAGGAGTTATTCTTATATCATTTATTGAAAGTGCTTCAGCCCCGCCTGAGATAAGCTTGTTTACAAGAAAAACCAAATGATTACTTGTAATTACATTGCTATCATCATTTGTACTAGTTGCAAGAGCATCTGAAGGATCTAAATATAATATTATTCCAGTACCTTGTACATCAGTTGTACCCGTCAAAATTCTAGTTTGATTTAATTCATCTAAAAGCTGCTTGCTAGAATCACTTTCACTTGCCATAGATTTTTCATAATCTTTAACTTTTGTCTGTAAATCATTTATCTGTTTTTCTAAATCTTGTTTTTCCTTTTTATATTGCTCTATTTCAGCATTTATATCTGCGTTTGCTCCTGTTACTGCTTTTGTTGTATCAGATTGTTTAATAAAAAGCTTAAACTGATATGTTAATATAAACCCTAATATAAAACATACTAATGCAACTGAAATTTGTGATATATATTTTTTCATGAAAATCCTCCTATTTTTCTATATATATAACTGGATCACCATCATAACTTACATCTATATAACCTTTAGCTGTCTTATAACTTTCATTACTATTAAAAATATTAATTGCTGCATTTAATTTTTTTTCTAAATTTTCATTATTACCAAGTTTAATGCAAAGATTATTAAAATATATCTGAATATTATTCAAATCAGAAACATCCAATAAAGTAACATTGATGTTGACCATATTCATTAAGGAGGATATTGAACTAATTACATCAAATTTTTTATTATTATTTGAAGGTAATTGTTTTCCTACAGAAGCTTTACTAAAATCAAAGCCATTTAATTTTGAAAGCTTCATTCCAGTAATACTGCTTTTTTTCTCAAGTACAATACCATTACCATCTACAATATAAAAATCATTTCCAATAAAGTTGTAATACTCAGCTGTTCTTTCTGTTACAAAAATTATACATTTATTAGGAAGTTTTCTGTAAATCTGCACCTTACTAATATAAGGATTATTTAAAATGCTGTTTTTACTTCTATATATATTTATGTAAAAAATATTACTTCCTTTATTTATTTTAGATAACTTTATTATATCCTTACTAGAGATAATTTTATTATTTTCTACACTTAATTCTGCAATATTAAAAACAGGAAGTTTAAAGCAAAGAATAACTAGTATTGATATTAATGTTATAGCTAATAATAAACATCTTTTTAGTAATTTCCTTCTTCGTCTTTTAATAATCATTACATTCTTATTTTTTTTTTCAGTTATGTTCATTTTTACCTCTCAATATGGAAAAAACAAATTCTATATATCATATAATAACATGATAAAGTTAAAATTTCATTATTTTTTTATGAATTAATTAATAATTTGATTAAATATTATTTTTTTGAGTCTGCCTTGTTATATTCAACAAAATTCCCATAGCAGCCATGTTTAGCACCAGTGATGAACCACCAGCACTGATAAATGGAAGCGGGACTCCTGTTACAGGCATTGAACCAGTAACAACTGCAATATTAATAATTGCTTGAATTCCTATAATAGATGTAATTCCTGTTGCTAATAAAGTACCATATATATCTTTAGAATTAATTGCTGTTCGTATTCCTCTCCATATTAATAGTAAAAATAATATAATAATTATACAACATCCTATAAGACCTAATTCTTCTCCAATAATAGCAAAAATAAAATCATTATAAGGTTCTGGTATATAATAGCACTTTTGTCTTGATTGTCCAAAACCCATTCCCCAAACTCCACCTGAACCTAATGCTAGGAGAGATTGGACAAGCTGATAACCTTTCCCCTTTGAATCCTTCCAAGGATTCATAAAATTCATTAATCTATCAAGTCTATATGATTCAGAAATTGTAAATATAACTCCAACAGCTCCAACAGTTCCTAACAAACTAAACATATGAGATAATTTAGCTCCTGATGTATAAAGAATTATTAGTGTTACAATCATAATAACAGAACAAATACTTAAATTCTTTTCTGCTAATACAAGTCCAGCATAAAGACCAGCAACTAAAAGATAAGGAAATATTCCATATAAAAAGTTCTTAATTTTTTCACCTTTTAATTCTATACTTTTTGCCATATATAATACAACAGTATATTTTGCTATTTCAGAAGGTTGGATAGTTGTTATTTTAAGGTCTATCCATCTCCTTGCTCCATTTATTGGCGGAAAAGCAAATACTGCTACTAGCAAAACAATAGTTGCTAACATTATTATCCATGTAATCTTTTTTATATTATGATAGTCAATATTTGCAAGTGAAAACATGCAAATTAAGCCTACACAAGCAAAGAGCATCTGCCTCTTAGCAAAATATAATGAATCATTATGATATGCAGGATCAAAGGAAGCTACATATGAACTAGAGCTATAAACCATCAATACTCCTATTGCAATAATACAAAGTAATACTGCAACCATTATAAAATCCATTGAGCCCATTGTAACTTTAGGCTTTTTCATAAAATACCTCCTAAAATATTACTGATAAAGATAAAAAACCTATTAAGCATAATATAACTGTAGCTATTGAAAAAACAGCTACAACTTTTGTTTCATGCCACCCTGATAATTCAAAATGATGATGTATAGGACTCATTTTGAAAATTCTCTTACCTGTTAATTTAAATGAGGCAACCTGCAATATTACTGATAAAGCCTCACATAAATATATTCCTCCAACAATTATTATTATTAAAGGTAGCTTCAAAATTAATGCTACTGTTGCAACAGCACCACCTAGTGCTAACGAGCCTGTATCTCCCATAAATACTTGTGCTGGGAATGAATTAAATCTTAAAAATCCTAAAAGTGAACCTGCTACTATACCACAAAATATTGCAAGAGTATAATTTCCTCTCGATAGACTTAATAGTGAAAAAAATGTCATTACAAGCAGCGTAATAGAAGTTGCCAATCCATCAAGACCATCTGTCAAATTAACTGAATTTGTAGTAGCTGCATAATAAAAAATCACACATGGAATATACCATTTTCCTAAATTCCATGTTTTCTGTACAAATGGTATAAAAATTGTAGTTCCAATATTTGAATTAGCATAAAAAGCAAGTATTCCTGAAACCACAATTAGTAATATAAACTTTTGATAAGCTCTAAGTCCCAAATTATTCTTTTTAAGAATTTTCAATCCATCATCTAATGCACCTATAGCACCAAATGCTATAAAGGAATATAGAGCTATCATAGCTTCATCACTTGGATTCCTTACAATTAAGAACATTACTATAATAGATGAAAGAATAAAAATACATCCACCCATTGTAGGAGTTCCAGTTTTTTTCTGATGACTTTTAGGACCTTCTTCTCTTATATTCTGACCAAATTTTAATTTGTGAAGAAGTGGTATAAAAATCAGTCCTAGAAGCATAGATATTAAAAATGCAAATAATACTGAATAAATAATTGTAGTCATTATTCTATCCCCTTTTAGCTATTTGTAATCAATATTTTGAAATAATTCATCAATTAATTTAAAAATTATTTCTTTTTCATCGAAATGTAATCTAGCACCATTAATTTCCTGATAATTTTCATGACCTTTTCCAGCCACTACTATTATATCATCTTGTCTTGCCATTTTTAAAGCTTCTTTTAAAGCTTTTTTTCTATCTTCAATAACTATAAAATTATCTTTATCAATACCAGAAGTAATATCTTCTATAATTTTATCAGGTTTCTCAGTTCTAGGATTGTCACTAGTAATTATAGCAATATCACTTAAATCCGTGCCCAGTTTTCCCATTTTAGGTCTTTTTGTTTTATCCCTATCCCCGCCGCAGCCAAATACACTTATCAATCTGCCCTTTGTAAACTCTCTTGCTGTTTTTAGTATATTTTCAAGTCCATCTGGTGTATGAGCATAATCTAATATAACATCAAAACCTAAATTAAAATTTTTAGTAATTGTTTCGCTTCTTCCTGGAACAAAAACATTTTGTAATGTTTTTTGTATTACATCTATATCTATTTTCTCATTAAGGCATGCAGAAATAGCTCCTAAGGCATTATAAATATTGTACCTTCCAGGAAGACTTAAATTAATACTATATTGTTTTTCATATATTTTTATCTTAAATTCTGCTCCCTTAGAATGCATTTTAATATTTTCAGCTTTTATACTTGAAGCATTTTCAATGGCATAAGTAATATTCTGCTTATTTACTTCATTTAAGATTCTTTTACCATAAATATCATCTATATTTACAATAACTTTTTCACTGTTCTTAAATAAAATTAGTTTTGCATTGAAATAATTTTCAAATGTCTTATGGAAATCAAGATGATCCTGTGTTAAATTTGTAAAAATTCCTTCACAAAATTGAATTCCATACACTCTGTCCAAAAACAGTGAATGAGAAGAAACTTCCATAACACAATAATTTACTCCTTCATCTGCCATTTCTCTGAACAATTTATGCAGTTCTAACGATTCAGGTGTAGTTCTTCTGGTTTCTATCTTTTTACTTCCAATATAGTTTGCAATAGTACCAATTAGTCCAACCTTATAACCTGCTTCTTCTAATATAGCTTTTAACATAAAAACAGTTGTAGTTTTTCCATTAGTACCTGTAACACCAATAATTTTTAATTTTTTTGCAGGATTATCATAAAAATTGGCAGAGCAAACTGCCAAAGCTTTTCTTCCATTTGTAACTTTAATTATTATTTCAGCATTTGTACTGCTGACTTCCTTAGAACAAATAATAGCTTTTGCACCATTCTTTACAGCCATATCTATATAGTTGTGTCCATCTGTATTGAAACCCTCAATACAAATGAACATATCATTAGCTGAAATTTTTCTGCTGTCAAATTCAATCTTGTTAATTTCAGCTTCATCACTGCCTTTTATTATTTCATAGTTTAATCCATTCAATAAATCTTTTACTTTCATAATTACATCTCCTATATCAGTCTTCACCATCTTCTAACATTAAAGAAATAACCGTCCCCTTTGAAACTTTCTGGCCAGGAAGTATACTTTGCTCAGATACTAATCCATCACCTGCATATTGCATTTTTAGTCCTAAAGAGTTTAATATTTCTTCAGCCTTTTCTATAGTATAACCATTTAAATCTGGCACTGCAACTAAGTTTACATCATTTGTAGGATTTCCAGTATACACAACAATTTTTGTTCCTTCTTTAACAGTATAACCAGGAATAGGGGTGATATCTGATACTAAATCTCCAGTACCTTGAACATCAAAACTTAAATTACTTTCCTTAAGTTTTTTTAGTGCATCATCTTTCTTAAGTCCTCTTATATTAGGTATTACAACATCTTTAAGCATACTTTTTGATACATCTTCAGCAGAAGCATCAACTTTTATGTTTAAATAATTAAATATATCATTAAACACTTGCTTTGCAACAGGTGCTGTAATTTGCCCTGCATAATAATTTGAAGGATCTGGTTCATCTATTGAAACAAATAATGTTATTTTAGGATCATTTGCAGGAGCCATACCTCCAAAGGATGAAATATATTTTCCTTGAGCATACCCTCCAGTTGGCGATATTTTCTGAGCTGTACCAGTTTTACCTGCAATGTGATAGCCATCTATAAAAGCATTATGTCCACCGCCTTCAGATACAACCTTTTCCAAATACCCTGTCAATGTTTTATCAATATCTGCATTGATTATTCTTTTTTCACTAATATTATTATAAGTTTCATCTACTATTTGCTCTCCGTTGTTTCCAGTATGTGTTACTTCTTTCATAAGGTGAGGTCTTACCCAAACACCGCCATTGGCAATAGCATTAAACGCAGCAATATATTGAACACTTGATACTGCGGCTCCTTGTCCAAAAGATGTTGTAGCTAAGTCAACTTGAGTATACTTTTGTGTTGGTCTTACTATGCCAACTGCTTCACCAGGCAAATCAATTCCTGTTTTAGTTCCAAAACCAAACAATTTAATATACTTATTTAATTTTTCAGCTCCAAGTCTAAAACCAAGATCCATGAAACCTACATTACATGAATTTTTTAATATATCTACAAAGTTTTGAGTTCCATGTCCAGTAGTTTTCCAACAGTGGATTGAGCGGTTTGCTACTGTAAGACTCCCATTACAAACAAAAGTATCATTTTCTTTAACTAAATTTTCCTGCATTGCAGCTGTAGCAGTAACAACCTTGAAAACAGATCCAGGTTCAAAAATATCACTAACTGCTCTATTTCTCCATAATCTCTGAAGTTCATCAGAACTTGAAACACCACTTCTAGGATTGTTTGGATCAAAGTCAGGTTTATTAACCATAGCTAATATTTCTCCATTTTTAGGATCCATGGCAATAATAGTAACAGCTTTAGCCTTATTATCAAATAATGCTTGTTCAGCAGCTTTTTCACAAAAACCTTGTATTGTTGAATCAATAGTAAGAACTAAATTTTTTCCATCAACAGGCTTTGTATAATCAGAAATAGTATATGATTGAGTTTTACTTTTACTGTCTGTTTCAGCTATTCTTACTCCAGGCTTTCCTGATAATACTTTATTATATTGATATTC
Source organism: Bacillota bacterium (assembly GCA_030705885.1). Taxonomy (GTDB): domain Bacteria; phylum Bacillota; class Clostridia; order Clostridiales; family Clostridiaceae; genus JAUZPN01. Next base: position 24,564 of record JAUZPN010000008.1, read on the forward strand.
AATGCCATTAAGTCCTACTCCATCCTTATTAGTATTTCCAAGTACCTGAGCAAGAAAACTGCCCTCGGGATAATATCTTTGAGTATCTTCTGAAACAAGAACTCCTTTGATATTTAATTCATTTACCTTATCAGCATCTGCTTTTTCAATTCTTCTTTTTAATGTAATTGAACCTATAGGTAAGCCGCTAGGTAATCTAGTATTTAAAAGTGATAATACTTTTTTTTCATCCATATTCAAAGCTGAAGATAGCTTTGGAGCTATGTATTCAAAGTTTACATTTTTTTCAGTCATCCATTGTTTTAGAGTATTCATATCTAAATCAACCCTAAATACATTTGCACTAACAGCTAGTTCATTACCTGATCTATCTAATATTTTTCCTCTTCTTGCGTCAATTTTAACTTCACTTGTCCACTGTTCCTCTGCCTTAGCTGAAAGACTTTTCGATTGGTTAATCATAACATACGATAATCTTATAGTAAGTAATAAAAGCAAAATAAAAAGTATGCTAAAAACAGAAAGCATCCTTTTTTTTATTACTACCTTGTCACGATATTCTCTTTTAACCAAATCAAATTACTGTAACTTGAAGGAATCAATTTCAAGCACAGCTTCACCTCCAATCAAAATAAAAATAACATATCTCTTATTTTTTTAAATAAATTCTCTTGTATATTTTTATTCTTATTTTCCTTGGCTTTTGAAAAATTATCTTTTGCTAAATCACAATAAATAACTGAGCTTTTAGTTGGATAAAACATATTAAGCTTTGTTGCAGCATCATCAAGCTTTTTTAAATTTGAATTTTTCAGCAATTTAATTTTAAGATTTTCATTGTCTGTTTTTACATTCTCTATTTTAGAATCTAAAGAATACATATTCTTCTCCATAGAATACAAAACAGAATATCTATAAATAACTGAAAAACCAACAGCAAAAAGAATAGCAATAAAGATCATAGTCTTAATCTTATTTTGTATTCGCTTTTGTTTATTAATTGCATTAATTTCTTTTTTGTATTTTGTTAGTTTCTCATACTCCTTTTCAAAAGTTTCATGCTGTGGTGATAAAACTGTGTTACCTACAATCAAATTCTCTTTATTCATTACCACTTTATTCACTCCCCAATCAAATTAGAACTATATTTTTTCAGCAATTCTAAGTTTAGCACTTCTGCTTCTTGGATTACTTTCAATTTCATTTTCTGAAGGATCAATAGGCTTTCTACTGATAACTTTTACAATAGGCTTTTTATTACAAATACATATAGGAAACTCCTTTGGACATGTGCATGGATTTTCCATCTTTCTAAACTCGTTTTTCACTATTCTATCTTCTAATGAATGAAATGTTATAATTGCAATTCTTCCTTTTTCATTTAAACTTGAAATACAATCTTCAATAGCTTTTTTAAGTATTGTAAGTTCACCATTCACTTCAATCCTTATAGCTTGAAAAGTTCTTTTCGCAGGATGCGGACCTTCTCTTCTCATTTTTGCTGGAATTGCTGATTTAATTATTTCAACTAGCTCAAAAGTAGATTCTATATGTTTTGATTCTCTTTTGTTTACTATAAAATTTGCAATTCTCTTAGCAAATTTTTCTTCGCCATATTCATGAATAACACGATATAACTCTTCTTCACTGTAATCATTTACTACATTATAAGCAGAAAAATCATTATCTCTGTTCATTCTCATATCTAATGGCGCATCTTTCATATAACTAAAGCCTCTTTCTCCTTCATCAAGTTGGTATGAAGAAACACCTAAATCCATAAGAATACCATCAACCTTTTTAATATTTAATGATTCTAATATACTAGATATATTTTTAAAATTATTATGCACATAAACAACATTTGAAAAATCTTTTAATTTTTCTTTTGCAGCATTTATGGCATTTATATCCTGGTCAATACCAATAAGCATACCAGCATTTGATAAAGTCTTTAATATTTCAATAGAATGTCCTGCACCACCTAAAGTACAATCTACATAAACTCCATTCTCTTTTATATTAAGTGCTTTAATTGATTCATTTAATAATACAGAAATATGTTTAAATTCCATTATTACTCCCCCGCTATATTCCAAGTTCACTCATTTTTTCACTTATTTCCTCAAAATCAATATTTGAATTATTATAGTCTTCCCATTTTGTTCTGCTCCAAATCTCAATTCTGCTTGAAACTCCAATACTAACAATATCTTTTTGAATGCCAGCATATTCTATTAAATTTTGTGGAATTAAAGCTCTTCCCTGTTTATCTATTTCAATTTCGTTAGCACCTGAGAAAAAAAACCTTACAAATGCTCTAGCATCTTTATTAGAAAGTGGGAGTTTTTTGAGCTTCTCTTCTAATAGAAGCCATTCATTTATTGTAAATGCATATAAACATCCATCTAACCCTTTTGTTAAAACAAACTTTTCCCCTAAGCCTTCTCTAAACTTTGAGGGAACTATCATTCTGTTTTTATTATCAATAGCATGTTGATATTCTCCAATAAACATTTCTGCACCTCTATTTCATTCCACTTTCCTCCACTTTAAACCACTATTTATACTTATTCTATATTAAAATTAAAAATCCTTCTTTTATTTAAAATTTTTTATAAAAATTTTAAATAAATTTTAAAATATTCTTCTCAATTTAATACTATTTTATTACAGATAATGTATAATTTTCTTCATTAAACATTTTATTAATTCTATTTTCAACATCTTCTACCGTTATTTTTTTCAAAACATCATAATAATTGTAAAACAGTGTATTTTTTAAAATATAGTCATTAAACGTATTACCAAGTAATTCGACATTATTGAATTTATATAAAAATTGACCTGTTAACATTTTTTTAATTCTATTAAATTCTATCTCATTTATTTTTGCATTTTGTATGTTATTCAGTAAGAAATCTTGAATTATTTGAGGACTTTTGCTTTCACCATGTATAATAAAATGAGAATAATCTGTTTCAATAGCATACTCACTGCTAAAAGAATTATTAATTAGTCCTTGTGTATATAAATCTTCATAAATTTTAGAACTCCCCCCAAAAAGTAAAGAATTGATAATATTAAATTCAACTATTTTTTCTAAAATATTATCATTATTTTGAAAATCACCTTTAAACCCAATAATAAAATTTGGTATACTTAAACCAAGATCAGATTCTATATATTTTTGTTTTACCGTTTTATTCTCATTAAAATCTTTTCTTTTAAAAAATATTTTATCATTATTATTTGGCACAAGCTTGTTTCCTAAAGAAATTATTTTGTCAGTATCTACATCTCCAACAATAATCATAACCATATTTTCCGGAATATAAAAAGTATTATAGCATGTATACAGCATTTCAGGTGTTATTTTATATATACTTTCTATAGTACCTGCAATATCATTCCTTACAGGATGGTTAGTATACATAGCTGACATAGCATTAAAATACACTTTAAATGCAGGATTATCTTCATACATTTGTATTTCTTGCTTAATAATATCTTTTTCTTTTTCTACATTTTCTTTTGTAAAATATGGATTGAAGACGAAATTTATTAGAAGATTAAGATTTTCATAAAAATTATCAGTGCAAGAAAAATAATATGTTGTATTTTTAAAATTAGTATAAGCATTAGGTGACCCTCCTATAGCTGCAAATTTTTCAAAAATATTTCCTTCCTTTTGCTCAAATAATTTATGCTCAAGGAAATGTGCTATTCCTAATGGATATTCTTTAAATTCATCAGTACCATTTGAAAAGATACTGTCATTAGAACCATATCTAACAGATATTAATGCAAAAGTTTGATTAAAACCTTTTTTAGGGATAATATATGTTTTTAAACCATTGATTTCTTCACAAATTAAGTCTTCATTTATAAATTCATAATAATTATTTTTCATAAAGTATTTCCTCCAAAGTTTAATTATTTATCAAAAAATATGATGAACCAAGAAATAGATTTTCACTCGCTTTTATAATTCTATCTTTTGAGACATTTTCAATTCCGCAAATTACATTTGAAATATCATCATTAACATCATACGCACGTAATGAAGAAACATAATCCATTATTCCAATTTGAGAATCCGCTGCAGATTTTAAATCACTTATTATTTTCTTTTTAGAATTTTCTATTTCACAATCTGATATATCACCTATACTTATACTTATAATTTGATCTGTTATTATTTTCTTAACATTATCATAGCTTTCAAATTCAATTCCTGCTGTAACAAAAAGAAGCCCTTTATATTTTTCAACAAAAGAGTAAATATAATATGCCAAGCTGTTTTTTTCTCTTACTTCTTTAAATAATTTACTATGTGTTCCTCCACCAATAATAGAATTCATAACAGACAAAGCATAGTAATCACCGTTTTTAATATTTATATTTGTTCTGTAGCAAAGACATATTTTGCCTTGATTTACTTTCAGCTTCTCAAATTTTTCTTTAAAAATATATTTTTTAGATATAATAATATCTTCTGATACCTGTTTAGTATTCTTTTTATCAAAATATTTATTTACTAAATCTTCTAATATATTTTTATCCATATTTCCACATGACACCATAAAAAGCTCATAACTATTAATAGTATCCAACCATAAAGATGCAAGCTTTTTATTTTCTATACTGTTTAGTAAAGTAATATCTCCATGCTCAAATATTTCATAAGGTTCTCCTTCTGTACATAATTCAGCTGCTCTTTCAATAACATATTCATCTTTATTGTCTATTCTTGAATTTATTAAAGTTTTTAAGTTTTCCTTTTCTTGAATAAAATATTCATTTTTAAATTCTTCGTTTTCAATTATTGTATTATAAATAATTTCGTATAAAAATTTTATTACTTCATTTAAAATATCTTCATTATATAATGCATATTTATTATCAATAAACTGAATATAAAAGTTAATAAGGAGTTTTTCACCTTTTTTTGTTATAATTATTTCAAAAACAGCACCATAAAGTTCTTCAAGGTGTTTACAAATTTCTTTAGAAGATGGATATTTTAAGCAACCCCTTTTAATAATTGATGCTATTAAATTATAATCTGTAGTCTTTTCGTTAAGGGGCAAAGGCAAAACAATTGAAATTGCCCTGCTTTTAAATTTATTCGTATGTATGGTTATTATTTTCATAATATGACTCCTTTCATTGATAATGTCATTAACATATATTTTGCCACATAGAATCTTTTTTATTACATTAATTAAATTTTAGAGTTATACTTTCCTAAAGCACATTTAGTTTTACTTAATTTGTAAATGATAGCGGAGAAAACTTCTTTTATAAACTTCGTGGAACTTTGTGAATGAGGATAGTATATTGAAATATTAATACAACTAGAGTATAATTTATAAAGAAAAATTGATTATGTACAATTAAATAAATTATAATTGTGTATTTCTAACTTATGAATGAAAGGAATGTACTATATGAAACTTGGAATAGTAGGACTGCCTAATGTAGGCAAAAGTACTTTATTTAATGCAATTACACAAGCTGGTGCAGAGTCAGCAAATTATCCTTTTTGTACAATAGAACCTAATGTTGGTGTGGTTAATGTACCTGATGAAAGGCTTGATGTATTGGAAAAAATGTACAGTTCGAGAAAAAAGGTTTATACTTCTATTGAATTTTATGATATTGCAGGTCTTGTTAAGGGAGCAAGTAAAGGAGAGGGACTTGGAAATAAATTTTTATCTCATATAAGAGAAGTTGCAGCTATTGTACATGTTGTTAGATGTTTTGAAGATGAAAATATTGTACATGTTGAAGCTTCAGTTGATCCAATAAGGGATATAGAAATAATAAATCTTGAACTTATATTTTCAGATCTTGAGATAATTGATAGAAGAATTGAGAAAACTATTAAGCTTGCTCGTTCTGGTGATAAAAAAGCTAAAGAGGAACTTTCAATAATGGAAAAACTTAAATCGCACTTAGAAGCAGGTAAACCTGTTAGAACATTAGATTTTACTGAAGATGAAGCAGCCTTTATAAAGGATTTATTTTTACTTACATCTAAACCTGTTTTGTATGCAGCTAACATTTCAGAAAACGACTTAGTTGATGGAAATTTAGAAAATGATATGGTTAAAAAAGTAAAAGAATATGCAAAGAATGAAAATTCAGAAGTTATTACAGTTTGTGCTAAGCTAGAAGAAGATTTATCAACATTAGATGATGAAGAAAAATTAGAAATGCTCAATGAATATGGGCTATCTGAACCAGGGCTAAACAAGCTTATACATTCTAGTTATAAACTGCTTGGATTAATGAGTTTTCTAACAGCTGGAGTTCAAGAAGTAAGAGCTTGGACTATAGTAAATGGAACAAAAGCTCCTCAAGCAGCTGGTAAAATACATACAGATATTGAAAGAGGTTTTATAAGAGCTGAAATTATTTCTTATGATAAGTTAGTTGATTGTGGTTCTGAAGCTGCAGCTAAAGAAAAAGGTTTTTATCGTTTAGAAGGTAAAGATTATGTTATGCAGGATGGAGATGTTGTTAACTTCAGATTTAACGTTTAGTATAATTAATTTGTGAGTAATAGCAAGGAAAAACTTATTTCATAAATATATTGGAACTTTGTGACTAATGATAGTATAAATAGTGAAGGCTGTATCAAAGAAAAATTTTTATTTTAATTCTTCGATACAGCCTTTATTTTATAGAACTATAATGATGTATAAAAAGTATATATAAGCATTAATGACACACTTAACAATAAACATATAATTGAACTATTAATACTTAACCCATCATAAACAAATAAATTATATACTGTTCTTAATTTTATATGTATTCTATTGAATAATTTTATATTACTTGCTTTTGATAAAGCTTTTTTAAATATTGATGTATCATTATAAACACCATCTCTTTTATTTATCTTAAATTTCTTTATAAATAAATTCACTTTATTTATAAGACTAACCTTATTTAATTTACTAATTATATTATTTTTTACATACTTGCGATATATTATCAATAAAATAATAAACGCAGGAATGAATATATAGATATTCCAGAATAAAATGCTGCTTAATGAATTGAAGTTATATGTTAATTTTGGCATTTTATATTCAGTTTTAAACATTTCATCAACATAGCCACTGCCTAATACAGAATCAATATAACCTTGAAGATTATAAATAGAATACAAAGCTTTATTAACAAAATCATTTGTAATAATTTGTGGAAGTGATCCAATTATTATATCAATTATCGATACTATTAAAGCTGGTAGATATACTTGAAAAGGAACTTCTTTTATATTTCTTCCTATATCAGAATTTTTTCTAAAAAATATTTTAACTAATAATACAGAAAAATATACTACAATTATTATAGAATAAATTAAATAAATATTAAAAAGAATGCTGCATCCAGCATCATTAATTACTTTTATAATACTCCACTTAGAATTGAAACCAGAAAAGAATGGTATTCCTACTATAGAAAAAGTTCCAACTAAAAAAGTTATAAAAGTAATAGGCATTTTGTCAATAAGATTACCCATTTTATCTATTTCATCTGTTTGAGCAGTTGAAATTACAAAGCTTGAACTATAAAGCAATAATAATGTAAAAATAACATAAGCTAAAATTGAATGTAAAAAAGCATTTACTGCAGTAATAGCAGTTACATTGTTATTACTTAATCCTAAACCTACAGTTATCAACATAGAACCCATTTGAGAAATAAGTATAAATATTATCGACCTTATAAGTTTTTTTTGAATAATTGCAATTAATAGAGAAATTAACATTACTACTACTCCAGCAATAATAATCATCTTTCCGATATTCCACAATTCTTTAGCTGCAAACATAAAATGAACAAGTCTAATTAAAGTATAAAATCCACTTACAATGCATGCTGATGATACCAATACACTCATTGAAATACTTGATTTATTAATATCTTCAACATTAGATACTGAACATAATAATATGAAACCTTTAATTGCATAACCAACAAACAACATAACAAAGGCATATAATGATATTTCTTTATAATTACTAAATAGTAAAGCAGAAATTTGGGCTATATTTAATGTATGTATTTGAATATATAATAATATAGTTCCTAATAAAATAAATACAGAAGATACTGCATTACTTAGTAATAATTTCAATGAATTTAAATATGCTTTTTTTGAATTGCTGCTAATTGCTGAAAGTATGGATATAATTAAAGACATAATTTCGATTAAAAAATATATACTAAATAAATCTGATGAAAATAAAATTCCTAAAATCGAACTCATTAAAAAAAGATTCAGTATAAAAATATTTTTATTACAACAATTGTTTTCATTATTAAATAAATATATAGAATTAATAAGAAAAATAAAAGAAATAATTATTGCAAAAATTAAACTGAACGCATCAACTTCAAGTCCCTGCCCAAAAACCCATTTATTTATTGGAGTAATATTGCTAAACCAAAAAACTATTGTTTTATTTTCATAAATAACTTGTTTTATTAATAATAAATTACATATAAAACTAAATAAAACTCCTGAAAATGTTAACATCTTTTGAATATTTTTATTATTAATTAATAATTGAATAAGTGCAAAAACCAAAGGAATTATTATTGAAATTAATGGTATTGAATTCATATATTGTTACCTCCATCGTTTTTATACTAATAGCTGTCCTTTTTATTTAATTTAAAATGTTTTATAATAAGAATTAGTGCTATAATAACACTACATGCGTTTATTAAAATACATGTCATAGCTAATAGCTGAGGAATGGAGTCAACATAACCAGAGCTAGATAGATTACTAAAAAAAACTGAACTGCTTCCACCTATTTTATAACCAATAGACACTAACAATAAATCAATTCCACCATTTATAATGCATAGACCCATAACTAGCTTAAGATAATTCTTTTTAAAAATTAAAATATAAATGCCTAATATTATAATTATAAAAGAGCATATATAATTAAGTTCCATAACTTCACCTCAAATTATTCATCTTTGTTTAAAGAATTTATCATAAATATGAATAATAAACTTATAAAAATTATTACTGTAGATCCTATTATGAATTCATACAAAAATATTTTTCCACTATCAAGTACAATATTAAATGCATTAAAAACTTCGACAAATCTTGTAATAAAAACGTATAAATATATTGAAATCAAATTTATAATGAAAATATACTTAATAAATTGAATGTTTTCAAATAATTTAAATTTTTTTTGAAGCATTTTTTTCTGAAGCATTGCAATTTTTTTAATTAAATAAATTATTACAATAATTCCAGTAAAGAAGGAAATTGTAATAAAAATAATATTTGTTCTTAGTATACCATAAGAACCTAATATCCATGTTAATAGAACTACTATATTTAGAAAGGTAGAAATAACTGATTCGTTTTTATTAAATTTCATTTTCAATAATAATTCTCTCCTCTGTCTATTTCTTGTTATTTAATATGGATTTTATACCTATTGCTGTTAAAATAAATAGCATAAGTCCACAAAAATAATCATAAACCCTAAAATTAAAAATTTGTAAATTCTGTCCCTTTATAATTCCGTTCATAATATTGTTGGAAGTTTCTGTATAATCTATTGGAAGAGATGTTATTTTAACAATAACATATATGCCTATAACCAAAATTGTTGTAAGAGAAAACCATCCAAATAGTTTTTTCAATCTTTTTCTCCCCTTTTTACTATATTTATTGTACCATTTTTTTTATTTTTCTCTTTATTGATTATTTTATTAATATTTGAAAATGCTACAATAAAGAATAGAGGTAACAATACAGCTCCAACAATAATTTCATTGAACGCTACTAAATTAGCTTTGAGCAAAATACAATCAAGTGCAATGAGAATTGCAAAAATACATAAAGCTATTATATTTTCAATAATTTTCTCTGAAAAGACTATGAATATTACTGAAAGAATCATTAAAATTAAAAGAATTTCATTAATTAAACTTGCACTTGTCATTACTTTCCTCCCACAAAATCATATAAATAATACTAAATTATTTTTTTATGTAATTCTGTATCCAATTAACAAAAGTATTAATTCCTTCACCTTTAGAAGAATTAATTTTAAAAATTACAGCATTACTATTATTATTCTTAACATTATTAATTACCCTATTATCATCAAATTGAAAATAATCCTTCATATCATATTTGCTTAATACTATTGCATCAGCTCTGCTGAACATGAGAGGATATTTTTCAACTTTATCATCACCTTCTGGAATGCTGAGTAATGCAATTTTCAAATCTTCTCCAATATCAAATTCAGCAGGACAAACTAAATTGCCAATATTTTCTACAATTAAAATATCTATATCATCTAAATTAAAAAATGGTAAAATATTTTTTATTGACTCAGCTTCTGTATGACATGCACCATCAGTATTTAACTGGACAACTGGTATTCCCATATCAGCCATTTTTTCTGCATCAATCTTTCCTGCTATATCTGCTTCAATAACACCAATTTTATATTTAGTTCTTAAATTTTCAATTATTCTTGTAATAAATGTTGTTTTGCCACCACCTGGAGAACCCATAATATTTAACATTAAAACTTTCTTTTCATTTAGCAGTTTTTTAAGTTCTTTGTCACAATCTGCATTCCATTCTAGAATTTGTCTTACAACTTTAATTTCCATAATCAACTTCCTTTCAAAGCTTATTCTGCATCAATACTGTCAATATATAATTCATTTCCAGAAACTCTTGTAAGTTCATTTCCGCCGCATTTAATACATTTATTTTCCTTAAACATATCTAGTTTTGCAGTAAAGCCGCAGCTTTTACATTTCATTTTAAGTGGTATTTTTTCAACTTTAACTACAGCACCTTTTGCAATAGTGTTCTCACTTATAATATCAAAATAGTATTGAATACAATCTGGTACAAGTCCAGAAAGCTCACCTACTTTAAGTCTTACTTCAGTAATTTTTTTTAAATTATTTCTTTCTGCTTCATCGCAAACTATCCTTACAATACTTTGAGTTATTGGTAATTCATGCATAGTCATTCTCCTAACATATTCTTGGCAAATTATCAAAATTTAATTTATCAAGAATTCTTGTTCCACCAAGAGGACCTTTAATAAAAACTTTCGAAGATGCATAATCTACTACTTCACCTATTATAGCAGCATTCTTTGATAACTCTATCTGTTTTAAGTCTTTAATTATCTCTGAAGATGCTTCTGAAGAAACTATAGCCAAAACTTTTCCTTCATTAGCACTATATAAAGGATCAAGACCTAGTAAATCACAAGCAGTTTTTACATTCTCATCAACAGGTATATTATCTTCATATAGCTCTATAGAATAGTTCATCTTTTCAGTAAACTCATTTAATGTTGTTGCAATACCACCTCTTGTAGGATCCCTTAATACTTTAACAGCATCTTTATATTTTAATATAATATTAACAACATCATTTAGTACAGCACAATCTGAATTTATACTGCTTTCAAGTAAATTTTCTCTGGCACACAATACTGAAATACCGTGATTTCCAACACTTCCTGATACAATAACTTTATCTCCAGGTTTAATTCTTGATGTATTAAGCTGTATGCCATTAATTCTTTCTCCAATACCTGAAGTATTAATATAAATTCCATGTCCATGACCTTTATCAACGACTTTTGTATCCCCTGTAACAATCTTTACCCCAGCTGACTTAGCAGTTTTGCTTATAGAATTTATAATTTTTTTAAAATCTTCAATTTTAAATCCTTCTTCTAATATTAAAGATAGACTTAAATATTTAGGTTTACTTCCACACATCAAAAGATCATTTACCGTTCCACAAACACTTAATTTTCCAATATCTCCACCAGGGAAAATATAAGGATATATTACAAAACTATCAGTTGAAAAAGCAAGAGAACCTGAAGTTTCTAAAAGAGCACCATCACCTAAATTACTTAATTCAGCATTATCAAAGGCTGGTATTATAATTTCCTCTATTAATTTTGAAGTTTTCTTACCTCCATTGCCATAAGACATTGATATATATTCGTCCAAGATATAACCTCCAAACTAAAATCTGTATTTATAATATGCACTGCAGCTGCCTTCACTAGAAACCATACAAGGTCCCACTGGATATTCTGGCGAGCATACACTGCCGAAAAGCTTACATTCATTAGGCTTAATTTTTCCTTTTAAAACCTCACCACACATACATCCATTCTTATGTGTTTCATAAGGTATTTTCATAGGATATATTTTTTCAATATCAAACATATCATATTCCTTTTTTAACTTTAAGCCGCTATTCTTTATCATTCCAATTCCACGCCAATAATCATCTAAAGCTTCAAAAGTTTCATCAATTATTTTCACAGCAGTTATGTTTCCATTTTTTTTAACTAACCTTCTATATGCATTTTTTAATGAGAAATCATTATTTTCTATACTTTTTGTTATATCAAAAATTCCATCGATTATTTCATTCATTTCAAATCCAGCAATACTTGATGCACACTTATAACCTTCAAGAAATTTAAACCCCTGCTCTCCAATAACAACAGCTACATGTCCTGGACATAAAAAGCCATCAATTTTTAGACTTTCATCCATAAGTAATAATCTCATAACAGGTTCAACTTTTTTATGCATAGATAAAATATAAAAATTTTTTATATTTTGTGCTATTGCTTCTTTTAATGCAACAGCAGTTGCTGGTGCAGTTGTTTCAAAACCAATACCTAAAAAAACTACTTTTTTATTAGGATTTTCTTTGCAGATGTTTAACGCATCTATGCTGGAATAAACCATTCTAACAGAAGCACCTTCAGCTTTTGCATTTTCTAAGTTGTACTCAGGCCTTGAACCTGGAACTCTTATCATATCACCATAGGTAGCAATTATAATATCTTTGTTTTTTGAAAGCTCATAAGTATAATCAATATATATATCTGGTGTAACACAAACAGGACACCCTGGTCCAGAAATCAAATTAATATTGTCAGCTAATGCACTTCTGATTCCAAACTTGCTTATTGCCATGGTATGAGTACCACATACTTCCATGATATTGATATTTTCCTTGCATTTATTTATTTCATCTATTTTTTTTAAGCATTCCTGTACTTCATTATTATTTTTCATCTTTCATAACTTCCTCTAATTCCATCACAGTATCTAATGTTTCTTTTGCTGATGTTTCATCTAAAATTTCTATTGCAAATCCTGCATGAACCATAACATAATCACCTATTTTAACCTGTGGAAGTAGGTCAACTCTTACTTTTCTCTTAACTCCATATATTTCTCCAAAAGCATCATTTCCATTAATCTCTACTATTTTTAAAGGTATTCCAAGACACATATAAAGCACTTCCTTTATTAAAATAATTTATACACCTAGTGATAATAATATCACATGTCGAATGAAAATGTAAGTTATTATATTAATTTTTATATAAATCTCATTTACGCTTTATAAATGCTATGCTATAATTTATTTATTGCATAGAAGTTGTATACTTTTCTCAGACACATTTAGTTCCAAATAATATTTTGTAAAGGAGTCATAAATATATGAGCTTTAAAGAAAACCTAAATAAGCGTTATACTGATGTATTTTTAAAAAAATATGGAGATAGACTTAATCAAATACAAGGAAATGTTATTTCAATTAAAATTGAAGAAAAATCAATTTTGTGGATTTTTAATAAAATAAATGTAACAATCCTTCTTCGTCCTGATAGGAGCAAGAATGTTGTTAAATGTGTTTATAATAAAAAACGTTTCTTTAAAAATCCTCCATTTATACCTATTTCCCAAGGAAATTTATTGATAGTCCAGGGATTAAAGGGCAAGTCTGGAAAGGCAAATAGAGAACAAATTGAAATTATGAATATTAGAAATTTAACAAATAAAAAAGACCTAATACCTATTGAAGGTCAAAGTGGTCAAAATATAAAAAGAGTTCAGAAAATACAAAGGTATAAATAAAAAAATATTATACTCAAAATATTCTAAGTTATTTTGGGTATAATATTTAGTAAACATTTTTATATACTATCCTTGAACACATTTAGTTACATTGTAATTAATAAATGATAGCATAGATAAGCTTCTTTTAGAAATTTAATTGAACTTTGCAACTAAGGATAGTATATTTATTTTTTGCCTAAAAACAAATATAAGCTGTTAATAAATGAAATTATTCCTGAAAAAAATATTATTATTAACCATTTACCAAAATCTAATGGAACAGTATAAAATATTTTTTGAAGGAAAGGTATATATATAACACAAACCAGTAATATTACAGAAGTTAATACTGCACCTAAAAGATAAATATTAGTAAACAGTTTTATTTCAAAAATTGAGTGTTTTTCAGAACGGCACTCAAAAACATGTAATAGCTGAGACATTATGAGTGTACCTAATGCTAATGTTCTACAGGTAATAAGATCCATTTTATAATATTTTCCTGCAAGAAAAGCTAATATTGTACATATTCCAATCAAGCTGCCTCTAATTAATATTCTTTCCATTAAGCCTCTTGCAAAAATATGCTCATTTTTAGCTCTAGGCTTTTCCATCATAATATCTTTATCAGCTGGATCTACTCCAAGTGCAATAGCAGGCAGTCCATCAGTTGCTAAGTTTACTAGTAGTATTTGAATTGGAAGCAGCGGCGTATCAATATAAAATAATGAGGATAAAAACATTGTAAGTACTTCTCCTAAATTACAAGAAAGTAAATATCTAATGAATTTTCTTATATTATTATAAATTACCCTTCCTTCCTCAACTGCTGATACAATTGTTGCAAAATTATCATCCATTAAAATCATTGCAGAAGATTCTTTTGTAACATCTGTTCCTGAAATTCCCATAGAAATTCCTATATCAGCTTCTTTTACAGCAGGTGCATCATTAACTCCATCACCAGTCATGGCAACAATATTTCCTTGACTTTTAAATGCTTTTACTATTTTTAGTTTATGACTTGGATTTACTCTTGCAAATACACATATTTTATTTATTTTTTTGTTAAATTCTTTATCATTAAGTTTATCTATTTCTTCACCAGTTATTACTTGAGATTTATCACTGCATATATCTAATTCTTTTCCAATAGCATATGCTGTATTTTGATGATCTCCAGTAATCATAATTGGTTTAATACCAGCCATTCTACATTTCAATACAGCATCTTTAACTTCAGGTCTTGGAGGATCAATAATTCCTGCAATTCCTAAAAAAATCAAATCTTTTTCTAAACTGCTTCCTCTTACAATTCCACTTTCTTTGTATGCACCTGCAATACATCTTAATGCATTATAGGACATTTTTTCTATTTCATCTAGAACTTTTTTCTTGTCAGAAGAAGTAAATAATCTAACTTTTCCTTCAATATAAATAAAACTGCATTTATCTAATATTCTCTCAGGGGCTCCTTTTACATAACAAGTCTGCTTTGAACCTTCTTTCATTATAACTGACATCATTTTTCTGTTTGAGTCAAATGGAATATCATATACTCTTTTGCCCCTTGCTAGAAAATCTTTTATTTCTTTTAAATTCTTAAAAAAAACTTTTATTAATGATGTTTCTGTTGGATCTCCAATAACACCTTTTTCAATATCATTTTCGTTGAAATTATAATTACAATCATTACAATATGTAAATGCTTTTTTTAACAAATCATCTTTGATTATGTCCTTATCAGAATATAATCTATTATTAAAATAAATAGCTTTTACA